>CBFCYQ010000222.1:0-5047 GCA_965602205.1 uncultured bacterium
GTACGATTTTCCCTGTCATAATCTGCCTGTCATTGAACACTTCCGGACGCTCGTGCCGTCTCAGGAGTGGATAGTCGTCGATGTTTTGGACGAGCCCGAGCTGCTTGAGTATCTCCACGAAGATCGGGCCCCGCGCGCGCCAGTTGCCGTCGTGGATTTTTACCGCGATGCCCAACGGCGGCTCGGAAAAGCCGATCCCCTCAATGGCCTCGGCCCCCACCTTGCACACCACACGTCCGGGAAAAGAGCGCACCATTTCCAAATCAAGTCGTTTTTGGCCGGACACCATCTCCGGATACTCCATCATGGCGTTCCTGACACGGTCCAGGGCCGACTTTGCCTGATCGTCATCAGCTTGAGCGTTGGCCAGTTTCATAAACGCCACGGCCAGGTTCATAACCGGCAGCGGGAAATTGGGAGCACTGCAGCCATCCACCCCTACCTTCATCTTGTCGGCGGGGTAATCGCAGAAGCGGGAGAGCATGTCTTTAACCAGGCGCTGCGTCCGGCTGGCGGGGTTTAGATACTCCGCCTTGTCATCGCCGAGATGCACCGCCTGGGCCAGAAAGCCCGAATGCTTGCCGGAACAATTGTGCCGCGCCGGGTCCTTATCTTCACCGTTGTCTGCGGTCAGACCTGCAAACTTCAAGTACAGCGGCAAATGGGCGCCGCATTTGAGGTCCTCCGGGCCGTTGCCGGCAGCCGCGAGATTGGACAGCACCACCTCACGGTGTTCGTCAGTGCCGTTGTGCGAACCGCACATCACCGCCAGTTGTTTTGGCGAAAACCCGTACCGGTCGGCGGCACCGGAAAGAAGCATCGGCAGCGCCTGGAACGGTTTAATAGAGGAGCGCGTCATCACGGCAACCTGCGGATCACCCAGATAATGAGTAAGCTCCCCCCGTCCGTTTATCACTGCTATGGTAGCGTAGTGAATAGCCTCAACGGCTTCTCCACGATAGACTCTGGCCGCTATCTCAACCATCGGCCTAAATATATTCCATTCGGTTCAAACAACAAGGGATTTTGTTGGGATAACAATCGGCGCGCCGGCTGTTTGCAGAAACGGCCGTCACCATAGTCGGCGACGGCCGCGATATCTGTGACAACGAAAAATGCGAATCCGGCCGAGTTGCAGTGTAAGACGGCTATCCTCGTTGCGCCCCGAGGAATTGCTGGATCAACTGGGCCAGGCCCTTGATCTTTGACGACAGGGACATTCTCCAGGCATCATCGTCACGCCGCATCGTCAAGACATTCATCTCCTCCAGATCACCCTGGTTGATAGTCATGGTGGTCCGCGAGACTACGTGCACGAGGTCGCTGCCCTCGGCGACTTCACCCACGACTTGAGTCTGCATTGTCAGAAAGGTCTGCCTTAGTTGAGGGACGTTGTCGAAGACCAGGTTCATAATCGCGGCGAAAAACTCAGGCGCCGGTTTGTCGCGGAGGGCCTTGACGCTGATATCCTGTCCAAACAGCACCACCGTATCCTGGAGAACGCTATCGGATGGTTTGGGCAACATGGCCTCTATCGTGGGGAAAACCATGTTCTGGAATTCATCGGCGGCATCCGGGTGCATCAGTCCCGAGTAGGTATCCCAGTCCATGTTCGCCAGGGCACTATTCGCCTGCTCGGCGACCTTTGACGCCTCGCCCGTGGGCACATCTGCTGATTGCTGGCAGCCGCCCGCAATAAGCAAACCGATCATTGCTGTCGCAAAAATGAAGAGCGGGAAGTAAACGGAGCGGGACAACCCGCATCTTTCAGCATTGGAAAATAACTGCATCCTGTTCCTTTCAGTTAGTGTTCGGCAGGCATCGTATCGCCACGAGCTACCGCCGGGCCGATTCCTAAAGTAACAACGCTCAACGAATCGGCAAACTACTTTTCATACCATTTGAGTTCGTCTATGCGCGCAAATTCTTCTCTGAGATGATGCGTGGTCAGCAGGCTGCCGGCGGCCCGATCATAAATCTGAAATTCGGCCGCCACTTCAATCGTGTGGTTCGTGTCCGGCAGGACTATATCTCTTATCTTAAAATACTCGTAAAGACGCTGGTTGAAGAAGACCGGCGGCGTGTCAAGAAGGCGCCTGTCGAGTCGGTCGGCTTCGATAACGAGCGAATCCGCGCTCTCGGGCAGGTGGATGGTCATGGCTGACAAACGCGGTATTCCAAACTGCGCGGTATCTTTCTTACCCGAGATTTTGTCGGCCGACTTCAATTCGATTGTAAATTCAAACGTGTCAATACCGGCAAGATTGCCGATTTCCATTCCCCGGATCATAAACTTGACTTCGTATTGGTCAACCGTCAGCTTCTTCTTTTCGGGAACGACGTTGTAGGTTTTCACGAGGGTGTTCGGGGCCAGACGAGCAAAGAGGGCACAGCCGGTCAAAACGACGGCTGCGAACAACCCGACTCCGGCAAGGCTGCCGAACAGGCACACTTTAATCCGATTCATAACAGTGCCACCTCCTTAGTCTGCCGCGCTAAACCGTTTTTCTGATGACGTCCAGCAAGGTGCCGTCCCGCCACTCGATTACGTGGACAACGTCATCGGAAGTTTCGGCCGCCGATGGTATGATTCCGAATCCCGCTGCCACAGCCATCGACTTCTCGTGCAACTCCTCGATGGATACCAGCTTCACACCGTATTCCGGGGCATTCTCCAGAATAGTCTCTTTGTACCGGCTTTTGCCGGCCGGATTGACGCATGCATATTCCTCGGTGACAATTACGTCAATGACCTCACCGGGAGTTGTCCGGGTGTAGACTTTGTCGACGACCTTGGGGAAGCCCTTACCGTTCTTGCCGGTCGCCAGGGGCATAAAAATGATCGTCAGGTCGGCCCCGGCGGCCACGTCCTGTCCGCCGCCGATGCCCCCTATAATACGGCCGTTGGCACAAACGGTGTTGAGATTGAACCCAAGATCCACTTCCAGGGTGGAGAGAACCGCCAGGTCCAGCATGTTCACGGCCGATTCCTTGTTGGCCACGGAAGCGTAGTACGAAGTGGTGATCTCGTGATGCCGGGGATTGGTCAGCATCGATTCGAACATCCTCGGGCTGGGCTCAAAGAGTTGGCCGTGCATAAGCTGATACAGGGTGCCTTCTTCAAGCATATCGACATGCAGCGAGGTCACGCCGCCAATGGAGAAGTTGGCCCTGATACTGTTTTCTTTGAGCATCGTCCTGATATTTTCCAGTATGAGAAGACCGGCGCCGCTGCCCACCTGGAAGGCAAAATCGTCTTTGACCACTCCGGAGGCCTTGATCACTCTCGTGACGTTATCCGCCACCCGGGCATTGAACGGATTAGCCCTGGCCTTATCCATATCGAGCGTGCCGGAACCGATGCCCGCGTTAAGGCCGGGTGTCTCCACCGGGACAACGAAGTCAACCTGTTCCATGGAAATCGGGGTCGGCATCACGACCGTCTCGCTGACCGTACCGGCCAGCAGGCACACATACTCGGCATAATCGACCTCGGAGAAAAGACCGACCGGGCCGCAGAGATGCTCCGGTTTTCCCATAAGGCCGTTGGCATTGCCCCAAATGTCGGCCATCGGCACCGGGCCAAAACCCACTTTGACATCGACTTCTCCGGTCTGCATTTTTCGCACCCGGTTACCATGTGAAAACCCGACCGAGACCCACGGCAGAAGGTCGCCGCTGGTGATGTTGGCGCCGAACTTACGGTAGACATTGCCGTAGATGCCGCCAATTATACCGTCCTTTATCGCCTCCATCAGCCACGGATCGACATGGTCAAAAAGGGCGTTACCATATATCCTGATGTCTTTTTTGCCGGATTCTCTCAGTTTGCCCACCACCAGCTCAAGGCCTCTATCGCCGGTGCGATAATAATGAGGATACGAAATAGTGTCGCCGTCTTCTATGACCTCCATCACCCGGTCCAGTGAGACGACTTTGCTCTGCCGGTGTGGAATTCTCGGGGCTATTCTTTTGCCGACCAGCCTGCCTGAGAATGTTCCGGTCGGAAAAGCGCCGCTAAAAGGTTGGTAGTCTTTGCCGTTGAAGTTCATTCAATGCTCCTTAGTTCAAACAACCGGAGCAATGTATGGGATGGGCTGAAAAAAGTCAAATGCCTGCCGTTGGCGGAAGGCACTGAGTGCTCGTTTTCAGGATCGAAAAGCAGCCCTCTGGCATGAATTTAAGCGGGTTTATATATGGCGGCCGCAATCGTGCCCAGAATACCCATTTCGACGGCGTAACCGACGATGAGAGCGGCAGCCATCCCGCCGGGTATGGGATGTACCGCATAGTTGATTAGAGTCGTGGAGACACCGAATGTCAGCCCAATCAGCAGGCCATAGCGAATGCCCTCGGCGACTCCCCTATTCTCGTATCCCTTGACGAAGATATAACAGAAACCAAAAGCCAGGATTAATTGGCCCAGCAACACCCAAACGAAGAATTCCGGCATGCTGTTGGCCGGCCGCAGGGTGTTCTCGATATCGCGGTAGTACCCGGTGAGCACAACCCCGTGCAGGATATATTCGAGAATAAACAGGGCGACCCACACCACGATAGCGGCCACGACATAGCGTCTGACATTCATAGCCCAACCTCCGGAAAATTGAGATTACTGCTCGGCGGCAAATACTCCAACATAGACCTAAATAATATACGCTGCCACAAAGAGGCGAGCAACAAAAAAGGTGGGAGGCTGCCCTCGAGGCCTTGAGTGCAAGCTTGCGGCTAGTTGGCCCTCTTCTTTGTCAAGCGCCCGGCCCTGACAGCAGTGGCAAAGGGGCTGTGCCCTCGGGGATCAGACCCCTAACTTCTTAAGTGTTTCCGGAATGTCGGTGAATGTGCGGCAGGCGTGGGCCCCGGCGGCGGCCAGCATGTCCAGTTTCTCTTTGGCCGTGCCCATCCGGCCCTCGACAATAGCCCCGGCGTGCCCCATGCGCTTACCGGGCGGGGCGAAAATACCGCCGACCATAGCCAGCACGGGAGTTTTCATCTTGCTGATTGTTTCGGTCGCGCGTTCTTCGTAGACGCCGCCGATCTCGCCGGT
>CBFCYQ010000223.1:0-5013 GCA_965602205.1 uncultured bacterium
GCCCTTTCGTACCTTCGGCCAAACTTAAAGGAGGACCCATGTTAACACCACACGTAAACCCCTACGAAATCTTGTCAGCGCTCCCTGCCGCCTTCGGCACAAACCCGCACCCTAAATGGGCGCTCATATTCAACCGCTATACTGCCGAATGGTCGGCTTTCAACTGCGAAGACGTAGACGACACTCTCGCCGTTGCCCTTGATCCGAATATCTTTGCTATCTGCACCCTCGACCCCGAGGCCGTTATGACTGCACTCGCCCACGGACAACCGAACTTGATCGCTGACAACCTCCAGAGTATCGCCACCAACTACCGAAACAAAGCCTCCCAACTTGACCTCCGTAATCTCACGCCCGACGTCCCCGCCGCCTTCACCGACACACCCGAGACAGAACATTGAGTGCCCCGATAATCCTACGTTGCGGCGGCTGCAACCTCACCATCCGCTCCCTTTACGCCGCCCACCATCGAAACCACCGCTGCCTCTCTACTTGGGAATCAGTCCTCCCCCCCAACAATCCCATCTCTTCCATCTATGAACATTACACCGAATGCTCCGCTTGCGGCCACCTCCACCACATCTCAAACCCCTCAGACACCTACTGTTATCTTTGCGGCTCCGTCGGCGCCTTCCACTCTCCTATCGAGCTTCAACCATGAGCACCCGAGGAAGTCTCACCAAATGCGTAGACTTGATGGGCACACTATTCAGCCAAGGCAGATACCACAGGCTCTATATAATGAAATCCTCTGCCGGTAAATACTACACCCTCTTAACCTCCGACGAATTTATAGCCAAGATGGCCAGTCCCAACAAAACCTCCCACAGACTCATCCTCTGCTGCACTATGGGAGAATTAAGGAGTATCCTTGCCAACAACAAAACTGACCTCTTCGACGTCCCTCCGGGACGTCCGCGAGTGTCTAATCCGAATGCGGGTGCGGAGGACCACGATTGATGTCGACCCCGTTACACTCGCCGCCCTCGGCTTTCCACTTCCCGCCCTGGCTGGAATCACAGTTGTGCAGTCAGGCCTTATTATCCTTGGGCCTGTCGACCTCCTGCGCGTGTGCCTCGATCCAGGCCGGGTTGACCGATAAACTAGACACGCGGCTTACCCACGATTCGCCGCTGACACAGCCTCGCCCCCAGAACACACTAGGCGCTTATGGGTCCCCACTTACAGCGCTAAGTAGTTCGGGGGCAGGCTTCTAATATGGAAAGGATACGCTTATGGTCGTATTATGTGGATAACTTGTTGATAACTACCCTTTTTCTGTGGATAACCTGTTGATAACTTGTTAATAACTATATGCAAAACTTTGCCGATGTTGATAACTCGTAACTTATCCACACTTTGTTAACAAGTTATCCACAATCAACTGCTAAGTAATCCCTCTGGTGGACAAGTAGTTAACCCTACTTGTCCACATTTCCACATCCCCTATTGCTATTAACTCTCTTAAGAAAAGGGGATCAATAACACAGAGACACGTAAATTCACTTGACTTATATAAAACACTGGCCTAACTTGCGTTTACTCGGGCGAAACTAAATGCGGCACCGAAGGAGTGAGTATGCCAGGAATTTCACCGATGGATCGAATCGCGGCCAAATGGTCACGGAACGCTGAGACCGCAACCGAGTCTTACCGCGAGGGGATCGAGAATCCCCGCAATGATTGGGCCGACCAGACCAAGAAAGCCGCCCCCGCTTACGCCGCCGGAATCCAGCGCTCCATTGCCAACAAATCATTTGACAAAGGCGTCGCCCGGGCCGGAACTTCCAAATGGCAGAAGAACGCCCTGGACAAGGGCGCCGACCGATGGGCTCCCGGCATCCGTAGCGCCCAACAAGCCTACGTCGACGGCTTCACTCCTTATGCCGCCGTTATCGCTCGGACGAAGTTACCGGATCGCGGCCCCAAGGGCGACCCGAAGAACATCGAACGCACTCGCGTGATGGCCGCCGCCCTCCATGATGAGAAGATGAAACGCGCATAATGCCAGTTACGCCTTCCATGTTTGGTTTTGTTGTCGCCGGGCGGCGCCACGGCGCCGTCCGGTTAATCTGTCATTCCGCCACTTAGGATAACGCATTATGTCTACTCACGCCCAAGCAGTACAAGGCCCTGGAAGCACCACCGCCGCCACCAAGCTCCAGATAGGAGCAAACATCACCCTCCCCGCTGGAGGTCCGTGGACCATTTTTCACCTATGGGGACAGGTAGTCAAGAAGACCACAGTTCCCGCCGAGGGAACCGGAGGTCAGCTTATCATCGACGCCTTGAGCGGAGATCTCGCCCCCGACCCCGCCCCTGGCAAATGGCCGCTCCCTGGTAACCCCGGATCCAGCTCCGCCAACTCCGGCAACGCCGCCGTTCCGCTCCACATCTGGGACGTTCTCTGGGAGGCCGCTGGCAAATCCGTGATCCAACTCAGCTACCTTAACCAGCTCGCCATCACCACCGCCTCGGAGGTCGCCTGTGGGATCATCTTCGGCAAGGAGATCCCCTCCGTCTCTCGCTCACCCTTCTGCGATGGTGTCTACTCTGCTTTCGCCAGCGCCGCACAGCAGACTATAGGAACGATCACCCTCTCCGAGAAAGCCACCCGGATCACCGGCATATTCTGCGATCTCAGCCACGGCGAAGCCCTCACCACGGCCGAGGAAACAATGGCACTTGTCACCCTCCAATCCGATGACGTCAAAATGCCGCCTTCCGTCTACCCCTGTATGCGTGCTTTCGATGCCGGTGACGGCACCGTCGAGGGTGAAACCGCTTGCCCGAAGATGGAATTCATCGACGTCGATATTCCCGTCGAAGGTGGCGCTCGGATCAACTGCCTGGCTACGTCGTCGATCTCCGTCACCGGCAACTGCGAGGTTCAGGTCTTCCTGAGATACGAGTAAAATGGGCTATCTCAGAAAACAATACACTTGCGGTATGGCTCTTGGAGCGCCTAACATTTTTAACTATGACCTCTTCGAGGGAATTCTATATTCCCTCTCAGTCTCCATACACACGAGCGGCTGCTCACCCAACGAGGGATTTTGCACCGCTGGAATAGCTGACTCTGACGGCCTCCAGCAAGCCTGTGCCTCCCATCTCATAGTCCAACACTTTGGCCATACCTCCCCGGCCTTTTTTGAAGGCCGGTTTCCAATAATCACCGGTACTTATTTAAACTTTAACGTATATGCCCCCATTAACACCGTTCTCTATATCGCTTGGCTACAACTCATGCCATCCGACGAACTACCAGCTAGGCTCGTACTGGACGCATAATGACACAAAAAAGAGAGTACAACCCCCACGACAGATCTATTGCGCTACACGGATACACCCTGGTTGCCGACCCCGCCGCCGGAGCTAACCTTCCGATACAACCCGATTGGTATTGTAAACAAGCGATGGTTGCCTTAACCCTCACTTTTGTAGCCGACGGCAACGCCGCTAACCGATGGATAAGCCTCAATGTGACCGACGGCGCCGCCCTAACAATGATCGGAATAACCGACACAGCCATAACCGCAGGCAACACCCACCAGATAACCTTTTCGGTCGGCATCTATCCGAGTGAACCCGTTGCGGGCGCATACAGATTCGTACCCATAACCGGAGACCTTTGGATAGGAGGGACCCAACAGTGGGACCTTCTCGTGACGAATCTCCAAGTAGGAGACCAGATCTCCGACATTTTCACCTGGCGGGACAAACTCCTGACTAATTAAATGGAACTCAAGAATCTATTCCAACGCAAACGCCCACCAGTTTATGTGTGGAATGATGTGTGGGAACCAAACGTAATAGTCAAATCTGACTTCGCCGCAGGAGAGGGATTCTCATGGACTTGCGACGACGACCATTATTATCATATACTTTCAGTGACCTACAGTTTCACTACTTTCGGACTCGCTCACAACGTCATATTTTACGGCACCCTCGACATCGGGCAACACCGGCTGTTCAACTGGGGACACAGAAACTGGAACCAGTCCGCAACGCTCGTCCAATGCGACTGCGTTGTCAGTACGCGATCTCTCGTGGCCACCGCCAACGACCGATCATACAACGACCTCCCAGACCACGTTTATGCAACGCCCGGAATGGTCCTCACTCAAAACTGCATCGGGCTCGGTCTCGGTGACAACTACAATTATGTTGCCATCTATGCCCGCCGATGGAGCTTGAGGTAAATAACTATGACGACACTCGCAGACCTCGACCTGGCCGCCCTGGCCGAACTCGCCAGACCTGTCTTTAAGCAATACATCAAAGACCTCCCCCTTGAAGAGTCCGCGAAACGCCGCCTCATCCGAATCTGGACTGACAACCTCGACACCACCTGGACGGCTAAAGACTACCTCGACGTCGGGGTAACATCAAATCGCTAATCCCTTCAAATCACACCGGCCGTACACCCACCTCCTGAAGAAAGACATCGTTGTCTGGGAACGATTCCTCCGCTCCGAGGCTGGACGATATGAGAGTTTCGATTATGACGTCCGAGTTGGCGACGGGCGAGATCCGGGCCCCGACTATCCCGACAATATTCGCTCGATGGCACTCTCTCTGAGTAAGCGAAGGATTGATGTAGTCGCCCACGCCAACAACCACATCGCCATAATCGAAGTCACGGTCACGGCAGGGATCAAGGCTTTTGGTCAATGTAAAGTCTACCCAATCCTCTACGCGCGGAAATTCAAGCCAACCTTACCGCTTCGCGTCATCCTGGTAGCCAAACAACTCGGCTCAGACGTCGCCCCTGCTTATAATCCGTCCGAGATCTCGGTTATGCTATTCCCTGACTAACAGAGCGCCATAGAGAGCCACCACGGGCCGACTGACTTCGCCTGAGCACGTTGACACGGCCCGTTTGCACCCTTGACCCCTGCCACGATGGCAGGGGTCGTGTGCAATCGGTAACAGAAACCCGGAGCGCGCGCGGATAAGAGCAACGGGAGTGCCGATTTGACGATGATTGTTATGTCGATTCAGTCGGTGACG
>CBFCYQ010000224.1:0-5010 GCA_965602205.1 uncultured bacterium
CATGGACGGTCACTTCGTTCCGAACATCTCCTACGGTCCGGGAATCGTGAGGACCATCAACCGTATCACCGACACGTTTCTCGACGTGCATCTCATGCTGAGCGAGCCGGAGAAGTACTTCGAGGCCTTCGTAAAGTCCGGGGCCGACCTGATCACTTTTCATCTCGAAGTTCACCCCGATCCGGAGCCATACACCGCGGCTGTGAAAGAGTTGGGTGTTCAGGCCGGAATATCAATCAATCCGGACATGCCGGTGGAGAACGTGCTGCCGTTCCTGCGGCATTTTGACCTGCTGCTTCTGATGTCGGTTTTCCCGGGGTTCGGGGGGCAGACGTTTATCGAGGACGTAATTCCAAAGATGAAGGCGGCGCGTGATTATATTGACAGCAACGGGCTGTCGACGGTGATTCAGGTTGACGGCGGGGTGGATGCGAGCAATGCCGCCCGCTGTGTTGAGGCCGGGGCGGATATCCTGGTGATGGGGACGGCCTTTTTCCGCTCGCTCGACCGTAAGGCGCTGACGGAAAGCGTGCACGCGCTTCAGGCAAAGTAACGCCGGGACCCCGGCGGTTCGGGCGTTGGCGTTCGGTAAGGGCTTATGGAGGGAGCTATCAGATGAACTCCAAGAAAGATAAAATCGACTGGTCAAAAGGCTGCTGGCGGGAAATGCTTATCTACCAGCGCAAATCGATGTGGCGGGAAGACACACTGGACAAGCTGGTCGCCTGGATGGGTATCAGGCCCGGACTGACAGCCGTGGACGTAGGTTGCGGCCTGGGGTACCTGGGGTACACGTACTGGCCGTACTTTGGCGAGGGCGGGAGATATGTCGGTGTTGACCGGGAGGCGAAGCTTCTTTGCGATGCCGCCGAGGCCGCCCGCGACTGGGCTGTCGGGGGTGAAGCCGACTTTATAGTTGGCGACGTTTACCGCATACCCTTGCCGGATGATTTCGCCGACTGGGTGATGTGCCAGACACTGTTCATTCATCTGGAGGAACCCTCGCAAGCGTTGCGGGAGATGATACGGATAACCAGACCTGGCGGGATGGTGATGTGCAAGGAGCCGGACAACCTGTCGTCGGTGCTGGTCAAAGGTTTCTGGTCGTTGCCCGAGATGAGCCTGGACGAGGAGATGCTGGCGCGAAAGAAGGCGTTTCTGTGCGCCGAGGGACGCCGGAAGCTGGGTCGCGGGGATCTCAATATCGCCCCCAAGATTCCGCACATGATGAAAAAGCAGGGACTGATAGGTATCGACGCCAGGCTGAACGACAACGTCTTCTGTGTCGAACCGCCGTACGAAGACGAGTTGATGCAGCGCCGGCTGGAAAGGCAAAAGAAGTTCTGGCTGGACGAAGAGACTTACAAGACATGGATGGCCAAAGAGAAGGAAGAATTCCTGGCCGGCGGCGGCGACCCGGAGGAATACGCGCTGTGCGAGGAACTGTCCGAAAAGTTTCGGCCGGTTTATATCAAGCAGATCGAGAACGGCGAGTTTTTCTCGTGCGTGGCGGGCAGCAACTACGTGATTATAGGCAGGAAGCCGGTGTGAGAACGCGCCCGGCCAAAAACTTGTTGTTTTGGGGTGAACCGGAGTATAAGCTTTGAGTAGAAAGGGCAAAGGAAGAACCAACACAAGTAAATGCTTGCCGGATATATAACCGCCACGACCGTCGACCTGGCTATCGCCAGAAGAGCCAAGGGGAAGTTGCAGCTTTTCAGCCGGGCCAGCTATGTCAACACCGATTTCTCCGACCTTGACGGAATTCTCAAACACTATCTCAAAAACCACAAATTGCACCTCAAGGGCGGCTGCCTGGGTGTGGCCGGGCCGGTCATCGACAACGAGGTGACGACCACCAATATTCCCTGGAAGATCAGCGGTAAGGCAATAGCCGAGAAGTTTTCGTTCGACAGCATCCGTCTTGTCAACGACCTGGTGGCGACGGCCCAGGGGCTTTTTGAGCTGCCGCCGGACAAGTTTTTCACGATCAACAAGGGCACCCGGAAGACCAACGGAAATATCGGTCTTCTGGCGGCGGGGACGGGCCTGGGGCAGGCGCTGGTGTACCATAACGGTGACAAAGGGCGGCACTATGCCTCGGAGGGCGGACATGCCGATTTCGCACCCGGCAACCAGCTCGAGACCGAGTTGTGGCAGTATTTGTACAGCGAAAAGGGGAATGTCGAGGTCGAGGACGTGGTAAGTTTGCGGGGGCTGGTGTCGATATACGATTTCCTTATCGATACGCAGGCGGGCAAAGCCGCCGACTGGTATAAAAAGGCCGGCGACAAACCCGGCAAGATTATCGAGATGGCGCTGGCGGGCAAGGACGAGACGGCGGTGCACACGCTGGATATCTTTATTGACTGCTACGCCTCGGAAGCGGCCAACCTGGCGCTGAAAGGCATGACGCTGGGGGGCATTTACCTGGGCGGTCTGATCGCGCCGCAGATAATGACGATGCTCGACAAGGGACGTTTCATGGAGCGGTTCGCCAAGAAAGGCAAAATGACGCGGCTTCTGGCGAAAATGCCGGTCAGCCTGATTATCGAGTCCAAGACGGCGCTTATCGGCGCGGCCGGGCTGGCTCTCGAGATGGACTGACATGAAAAGCTGTATCCTCTTTCTCCACGGCAGATACAAAAAGGGCGAGTTGTTTTTCTACGAGAAGCTGTGCCGGGGGAAAGTGAAAGTTGCGGTCGACGGGGGGTACAGTTTTTTCCGAAAGACCGGCCTTGTGCCGCAGGTATTGATCGGGGATTTTGATTCACTGAAACGTGTTCCGCGCAATCTCGGCCCCAAAACGAAGGTACTGACATTTCCCTCCAGCAAAGATGAGACGGATTCGCAGTTGGCGGTGGAGTATTGCCTGGAGGAGGGGGCGGCAGATATCGATATCGTGGTGCCGAACGCGGGCGAGCCGGATCATTTTTTGGGCAATTTTGCTCTATTGAGCCTGTGCGGCCGGAAAGCGCCGGAGGTGACCGCGCGGCTGGTCAATATCCGCTATCAAGTCGTGCTGCTGGATAACAACCGGATGGAGTTTGCCGGGTGTCGGGGACACCTGGTGTCGGTTATCCCGATGGAGAAAAGGATAGAGCTGACCTGCCGGGGCACCGAGTACGACGTGAACGGTGTTCGGATAAAAGTCGGTGACAGCCGGGCGATGCGAAACATGATAGCAACCGGGCAGGCGTGGCTGGCGGTGAAGGGCCGGGCGTTCGTGATTCATCAGTTCAACCGGTAAGACACTTTTTATCATCTTTCTTGACAAGGGGCGGGTTTTCCATATATTCGGGCGTGGCGGATGAGGCTGCGGCGGGTTTAGCCGGGGCCCAATTTGCCGATTCAGATAAGAGAACTGGGAGATAGTCCAATGGTAGGGCACGCGGCTCTGGACCGTGGAATCGGGGTTCGAATCCCTGTCTCCCAGCTTTTTTATGGGTGAAAGCGCTGAGGGGTCGATAGAGCAGGGGGATATTGACACCATCTTTCACACGCCGTATCTTGGTCTGGGATGACCACTTTGACACGAACGAGGCTCACTGACCCAAGCGCGAGAGGCGGGGCGACCTGGGCACCCGAGCTACAGAAGGTGCATTGTCGTCAGGAACCCACGGCAAGCCGTGGGGCACCCAAAGAGAAAAGGATGTACAACATGACACGGACGGGGTCTACTAACCCCACCGCAAGCGGCGGCGACAAAGTCGCTTTTTTTTGAGGACGAGAGTTGCTGACAAGGGTGTCGGGTTTCTCGGCGGCATCGCCGCTCTTTTGGAGTCCGAGAGGTTCTGCGATTGTGACGTTTTTTTGCAGAGCTCCCTCGCAACCCGACCTACGAGAGCTGTGTAAGAATGAACTGAATGGATAGGTGAGTATTCAATTTTTCAGAATGGCCGGCCCCGGAAAAGTACTTATTTCAATAAAAGGTGTATCAGATTCTATTGTAAACGATTTGATAACTTTTTGAGATGTCCCTGGCCCGCCCATCCTTACATACCGCACATTTTCGAAATCAAACGGACAGACAATATTATTTCGGTCTTTCAAGCAAGACATTTCGAAATAACCGCGCGCTTTATTTCCATTGAAATCAAGTGTGGCACTTCCCGATGTAGTCGATATTGACAAATCAAAATCGGGAGTTTCAGATAGCCTGACCATAATATCTCCCGACTTGGTACTGAATTTACTTTCATCATCCAATATCACGTCGTCTGCATTCACCGAACCAGAGGCACTGGTGAGTTCGAAAACACCCTTAGAGTCGTCAACAGAGATGTGACCCGAAGCTGTCTTGAAATCGAATCGACCGGAACAGTTGCTGATCTCAATCGCCCCCGGTCCTGTATGACCGACAAACTCTCCTTTGAAGTTCTCTATTGTCACCCCGCCCGAAGATGCTTCAAACTTTACCTTGGTACCATGCGGGACGGTTATGGACCAATTTACATTCGCCCTAAAATGATTGCTGCGGGAGCCCTTTACTTCACCCTCTACCTTAAGATAATTGTTCTTAACGGTTACGGAAGGACTGTAAGAAGTATTACCACTCAAGTCAAATTCACACTCCACACCTATTGTATCCGATGAATTTGAAGTCAAAACCAGACTGCCAATATCGATCTCGATCTTAACCAAATCTTTGGCGCCATAGGTTTCTTTGAAATTACCAGACTTTGCCTGTACGGTATTGAAGACAAAAGGTATAATAAATACAGTAATTAGGATTATTCTTTTCATGCTTTTTCCTTTTGATGAACTCTTGTTGGTTGTTACGTGAAAGCATATAGAAAGGTTTCATTCACTTGGCTGATCCGACCTTAACTCCAGTTCCGGTGCGAGCTTACGGTTTATTGCTGCCGGCAATCTTTGGTCCGGTTCTTGTGAGAATTTAAGACCGGTGGGTAACTCGCATGGCCGGTAAAGAGAGGGCACCTTGCCGGGAGCGACGGGGCACCGGCGACCCCGTCGCCTTTTTGTGAATGGGAGAGGGGCTGAGAAGGG
>CBFCYQ010000225.1:0-5000 GCA_965602205.1 uncultured bacterium
GATATGTTTTTTCTGGCCACGGTCTGGTCCCTCCTTGAGTACGTTCAGAACTGCTATTTCAGGTTCATCGACAATATCTTTAGCTCAGTCATATCTTCAATCGAGTAGCGGACGCCTTCCCGTTTCATTCCGGAGTTTTTCATGCCGCCGTAGGGCTGGTGGTCGGCGCGGTAGGTGGGGATATCGTTTACCACCACGCCGCCGCACTCGACGTTCTTGAAAGCGTAGAACACATCCTTCATGCGGTTGGTGAAAATGCCCGCCTGCAGGCCATACTCGGAATTGTTTATCTCGTCGATGACTTTCTTGAATGTCTTGTACTTCTGCACGACGGCCAGCGGCGCAAAAGCCTCCTTGGAGCACACATCCATTGAGCTTTTGACATCGGTCAGCACCGTCGGTTCCAGCAGGTTTCCTTTCGCCTTGCCGCCGGTGAGGATTCTGGCGCCGCCTTTGACCGCCTCCTTGATTGTCGCCAGGGTGTTTTCGACGGCGGGGCGTTCCACCATCGTTCCGATATCGGTTTTCGGGTCAAGGGGATCGCCGACTTTCAGCTTCTTCACTTTGGCCTTGAATATGGTCAGAAACTTGTCGTATATCTTTTCGTGAACATAGATGCGCTGCACCGAGATGCATGACTGACCGGCGGCGGCAAAGGCCCCGTAAAGAAGCCGGGTGGTGGCAAAGTCCAGATCGGCGTCATCGGCCACCGCCACCCCGGCGTTGCCGCCCAGTTCCAGCACTACCTCTTTGTGCCCGGCATGTTCTTTTATCCACCAACCCACCTCCGATGAGCCGGTAAAAGTAATCAGTTTTACGCGCGGATCGTCAAGCAGCGGCGCGGACTCTTGGGAGGATCCGGGCAGAACCGACACGGCGCCCGTGGGGTGCTCGGTCTTGTCGATTATCTCGGCCAGCATAAGTGCGATGATGGGAGTCTTGGAAGCCGGTTTCAGCACAATCGTGTTGCCGGAAGCGATGGCAGGGCCGACCTTGTGGGCGACCAGGTTAAGCGGGAAATTGAACGGCGATATGCCGCCGATGACGCCCATCGGGAAGCGGCGCACCAACCCCAGGCGCTGTTCACTGCCGGGGCTCCAGTCGAGATCGACAATCTCACCGCCGATACGCTTGGCTTCCTCGGCGGCAACGCGAAACACACCGATGGCGCGCGTGACCTCCAGCCGGGAATCCTTGTAAGCCTTCCCCAACTCCATGGTCATCATCCGGGAGAACTTGTCGAGGTTCTTCTCCAGCCCGGCGGCAATCTGCAGGCAGGTCTGCTCCCGGTGGTACGACGGCAACTCCCTGGTGACTTTGAAAACCTCGTGAGCGGTCTTAATCGCCTCAGTGTAGTCTTTTTTGGAAGCAGCGGCCACCGTGCCCACGACCGAGCCGTCATACGGGCTCTCGACGGTTATCCGGTTCCGGCGGTCGACCCATTTGCCGCCCAAATACATTTTATAGTGCTTAGCCATCTTTTCACTCCCTATTCTCAACAAGAGGATTTTTTTCGATTAACGAACAGAAGCATCAGATCGGGCAGACCAGCTTGCCCAATCGCCTTGTCAATTTGACGTTTTCAGTATAATCAACCGGACAGTCGATCACTACCGGTTTCTTGCTGCGAAAGGCGCGCCGCAGGACGCTCTGAAGGCTATCGCCCTTCTTGACTTTTATACCCAGCGCGCCGTATGACCGGGCCAGTTTTACCCAGTCCGGATTCCCGAACCTGGTGGCATAGGCGTGACCGAACTGGTTTTTCTGTTTCCATTCGATCAGACCCAGGGTGCCGTCGCTCCACACCATGTTCACGGTCGGCGTACCCAGGCGCACCGCCGTTTCCAACTCCTGAATGTTCATCAGAAAACCGCCGTCACCGGATATGGTTAGAATATTCCGCTGCGGGTATAGAAGCTTGGCGGCTATCCCCCCCGGCAAGGCGATACCCATCGAGGCAAAACCGTTAGAGATCAGGCATGTGTTCGGCACGTGCACGATGTACATCCGCGCAATCCACATCTTGTGGGCCCCCACGTCCGAAATGAGAATATCCTCGTCTCCCATGGCCGCGCGGACATCGTGAAGTATTCTCTGCGGCTTGAACGGGAAGGCCGTGCTTTTATCGTACTGGTGTATGTCTTTCAGGATACCGCGGCGGTGTTTCAGGGAATACCGACCGCGACCGGTTTCGAAGTCATCACCGATTTTTTCGTTGAGTTCCCAGAGAGTGGATGCGATATCACCCACCAGTTCCACTTCCGGGTGATACCAGTAGTCGACTTCGGCCGGATCAAAATCGATATGGATGATTTTCTTGTGGCCGTCGGGATTCCAGAACTGCGGCGCGTACTCGACGATATCATAGCCGATGCAGATAACCAGGTCGGATTCTTCGAAGGCGCAGGTAACGTGATCACGCGACTGCAGACCAATGGTAAACAGGTTGTAGGAATATTCGTAGCCGGCCGCCCCCTTGGCCATAAAGGTATTGCAGACCGGCAGGC
Organism: uncultured bacterium; assembly: GCA_965602205.1. GTDB lineage: Bacteria > Zixibacteria > MSB-5A5 > GN15 > FEB-12 > DAOUUR01. Next base: position 2,508 of record CBFCYQ010000225.1, read on the forward strand.
CGGTTTTTTCGAGGAGAATGCGGAGCTGTTTTGTGGCGCGCTTGCGGATAGAGCCATTGCCGGCCAGAATCAGCGGGCGCCGCGACTTTTTGAGCATGTCCAGGGCCCTGTTCACGGCTTTGTAGTCCGGCGCCGGCCGCCGGACTTTTCGCACCTCGAAATACTCCGGCCTCTGACAAGTCTCTTCAGCAACGTCTTCGGGAAATTCCAGGTGGGTCGCCCCCGGTTTCTCCGCCTCGGCAATCTTAAAGGCCTTGCGCACCGCCTCGGAAACAACGTCAGCCCGGCCGATTCGAGTATTCCACTTGGTGATGGGATGAAACATCGAGACGACGTCGATATACTGATGAGATTCCTTGTGCATGCGGAGAGTGGCGGCCTGGCCGGTGACGGCCACCAGCGGGGCCCGGTCGAGGTTGGCATCAGCTACCGGCGTGATCAGGTTAGTGGCTCCGGGGCCGATGGTTGACAGACAAACGCCCGCCCTGCCGGTCAGACGTCCGTGCACGTCGGCCATGAACCCGGCTCCCTGTTCATGACGGGTCAGAATGAATTCAATCTTCCGCGATTTTCTCACCGCTTCGAGAAAGTCAATGTTTTCCTCCCCGGGAACTCCAAAGATGTACTTGACACCTTCGTTTTCCAGGGCCCTGACAAATACTTCCGAGGCATTGGGCATCTACGATCTCCCGGATAAATCTATGATATGAAACTGATCTTGCATTATATACGATCATCGGGAGACCATCAACAATTAGAATAGCCAAAGAGAGTCTATTATCTGGAGGCATACTCCGGGTCGGCCTTCAACCGGTATGGGGAATCTCCCATAGCCTATGGGAGCGGATAGTTTTCGCCGGTCGTTTTCGACCGATCAACGGGGCCGATTCGACCCCGTCTTTCGGGGAGTAATTCCGCTGTAACTCATTTCCGCTTCAATAATTAACATCCGGTGCCACCTTGGGCAGAACACAAAATTTTCGCGGCTGGTATGCTATTTACTCTTATTAGTAAGCCGACAAATAAGGAACGTATTATGAATAAAGTCAATTCAAGAACTCAGACCGGCTTTACCATCCTGGAAGTCCTGATAGCCATGATAATCCTGAGTATCTCCCTGCTTTTGCTGCTGAATATGGCCATGGTCGCCCTTGACGGTAATGACTGGTCCAACAAGACGACAGTCGCCACCCAGCTTCTGCAGCAGAAGCTGGAGCAACTGCGTACCAACGTCAACTCTCTTGCCAGCGGGCAGGATACCGTGGGCGGCGTTCAGCGAATCTGGACGGTCACGAAGATCGACCACAACCTGAGAAAAGTTGACGTATCAATATCGTGGGAGGACATCCGGAACGACACCATTACCAACAGCATGACGACGTACATGAGAACCGATTCACTTTAGGTGTCACTATGTGGAGCCTATTTCGAAAGATGACAGATCAGCGGGGCTTTTCCTTTCTCGAGGTCATCGTAGCCCTGGCCGTGATGGGGGTGGTCACCACCGCGATTTTTCACCTCTACGTAACCCAACACGAGAATTATATGACCCAGGAGAACATAACGGTTATCCAGCAGAATGCGCGGGCGGCCATCGACGAATTGGTACGCCAGGTGCGCATGGCCGGTCACCAGTTGCCCGACGCGGTGCCCGCCATCGTGGCTTCCGACGGTAATCCGGATACTATTGTTGTCAGTTACGTCAGCGCCGGTTGCGATACTTACCTGGCCGACAGCATGTCCTCCGGTTCGGCAGAGTTGTTATGTGCCACGGATGTTACGTGCTTCAAGGAGGGCCAGTGGGTGTACATTTACGAGCCCGATTCCGGGGGCGGAGAGTGGTTCCCGATCAGCCAGATCGACTCCACCTCAAACGGACTGCGTCACGACACGCACGCGCTGTCCAAAGCCTACACCAAGGGCGCTATCGTTATCGTCCTGGACGAAGTACGCTTCTTTGTAGATAATTCCAACCCGCATCAACCCAACCTGATGATGCAGCGAAAGGGGCAGGTCGCCCAGGTTTTTTCCGAAAACGTTGTCGATCTGCAATTTCAGTATCGTATGAAAAACGGCATGATCGTTGATCAGCCTCTGTACGCCGGTAACATCCGCGAGGTTTTGGTCCTTATCACGGGCCGGACACCCATAACGGACGGTGACATAGAACAGCCCGGAGAACGCAGCACCAGAACTTTCTCGTCATCGGTGTTCCTGAGAAATAACGGCGTATGATGAAAACAGATGGAGACGATATGAGTACGAGAGAACATTATCCAGGTAAGAATAGCCCCCGGCGACTGGCTTCCTTTGTTCCGCCGGCATTAAGACGCCACCCGAGACGTCAGCAGGGGTTAGCACTTCTGGAGGTTATTATCGCCCTGGCGGTCATGGGCGTGGTGACAATCGCCATCTTCCGCCTCTACATCACTCAGCACAAGAACTACCTGACCCAGGACGACATAAGCGTGATTCAACAGAACGCCCGTTCCT
>CBFCYQ010000226.1:0-4988 GCA_965602205.1 uncultured bacterium
CCTATATCAATATGGATTACCTGACCCGCATGATCACCACCACCATGGCCAGCATATACACCATCGCGGTCTCCCTCCCCCCTGTCTCAACCACCTGGGTGGAGAATGTCGGGGACGGCCAGTCGGTGCGGGACAATTGGGAACCGATTGACATGAGTGTGGTCGACCACTACTGTATCTATTACTCGCCGGTCGGGATGCCCGGCGCCGACTCGGTGGTAGTCTCGGCCGACAGCATCAGCTATATCATCGATGGGCTGACCGAGGACTGGGAGTACGGCTTCCGTGTGGTCGCGACCGACACGTATGGCACCAGTTCCATCGCCTCGGCGGCGGCCCGCTGTGTACCCTCGCAACTGCCGGCCCTGCCTCCCGAACAGCATGCCCTGCCCATACATAACGGTGTGAAACTCTACTGGGCCGCCAACGACGAGCTTGATTTCGATCACTACGGTATCGTCCGCGACGATCAGATGGTGGCGAGGCCCCACTACGACTCGGTCTTTCACGATACCGACCCCTCGCTGGGGACGGATTTCCATGACTATCTTGCGGTCGCTTTTGACGCCGACGGTCACATGTGCGATACGGTCGGGGCATCCACGGTATCCATGAAAATCGCTGCTCTGACGGACCAGAAGATCCTGGCTGTCAATCGATCGAGCGACCACGATGGTTACCATGTCATTGTTCCCGATTCCACGGGGGCGTTCATGGTTGAGGCCCTTGACGGACTCGACTTTGTATACGCGGCCGACACCGCCTTCCGTACGAAGACCACCTGTCTGCTCGACCTCACCGATTACGGACTGGTCGTGGTCGGCGCGGAATCGGCCCGATGGGATGATATCGCCGATTACTGGTCGGGGTTTCTCGATACCCTGGAGTACTATCTTTCGATCGGCGGCAAAGCGGTTGTCTTCGGCCGCTGGGGAAATATTTCACTCGACGTCTACCCGCCGGAGGCTGACAGTGTCTGGTACGGGGAGTTTACCTACGCTCACCGCTGGACTGACGCCTTCAATATCGAGTACCGCGTGCAACCGATGACCACCACGACCGGCAGCTGGACGCTGATTTCTGATTTCATCGGTGGGCATACCCAGTCGTTGGATTATCCCGAACTGGTCTGGGATTCCCTGGCTACCGCCGGCAATACCCCCGCGCCATATGTAATACTGAGCGGAGTGCCGGCGGCCAGTTACCCGTCGTTTGTGACACCGGAGGATGTCGAGGTCATCTACACGTACAACTCATCGACCGACTGGTATCTTAGCGAAGGTCAGCCGGCCGCCTGGCGTTATGTCGGCGGCACTTATGACTATATTCATTTCGATATACCGCTGTCTTTCATGGAAAGGACGCCAGCCGTCGCGGCCTTGCGACAAGCCGCCGAGGACCTCGGGATCGTTCTGCCGGAGCATTGTTGCACCGGCATTCGCGGCAACGCCAACGGGGATTTGGAGGACAAGGCCAACATCTCGGATATTACTTACCTGATCGACTATCTTTTCGGTATACCCGGTGGCTCGCCGCCGGATTGCATGAAGGAAGGTAATGCTAACGGCGATTTGGAGGAGAAGGTAAATATCTCCGACATCACCTATCTTGTAACGTGGCTCTTCGGCATCCCTTCCGGCCCCGCACCCCCGGCCTGCCCGTAGGGCCGAGTGCTATCGGTGGTTGTCTGCCGGGAATGAGCCGGCGGCCCATGATCACACCTCTTCCAGGATGTAGTCGGCGTACTTTCTGAAAGCTACCCCTAGTTCGTGAATACCCGAGTGGTCAACCAGCAGGTGCAGGAATTCCCACCGTACCCGGAAAGGCGGATGGCTTTCATAGGACATCTGGAGCGGGTGCTTTTTCTTGCGGCCGAAGGCTTCGAGCATATCCCACAGGATGAAGGCCAGTTCCACGGACCCATTGATGACCGTGCGAATTAGTCTGTTGTCGTCCTGTTCCAGGCACAAGTGCAAGCCGATCAAATCGGCGGTCATTTCCTCGGCCCATTGGCCGGCGTCCCCTCTCTGGTGGGTTTCACTATAGACTTTATCGATGGCCGGTCGCAGAATGTTATCGACACCAGCGCCTACAGTGATGCGCTCCTTTTCCACTTTCTCGGAACACGCGTTAAAGAGAACATGCCCGAACTCGTGCGCAATAACAAAGCTATCCATATAGTGAAGCAAGTAAGCGGCGAGCCACGCCTGGCTACTGTTAAGTGTAACCAGGTTGATACCTTTTGCAGTCAGCAGTCCTTTAACACGATCCTTCGCGTAAAATCCGCTCATCAATCCAAAGGCCGCGTCGAACATCTCTCTATCCGAGATCCTGGTTTCCTCGACCACCTTCATGTCGTCATCGCCAACACTCATCCTGCTCACAAACAGCTTGACCATTTGATAGTGAAGCATTAACAGGGCGGGACTCACGCTTATGGAGAATCTCTGCAGATCTTCACACCTATCCACGCACCCGTTTATACCCAGACTTTTGTCCAGGCTGATTCTGTCCAAACAGGGTTTCAACTTTTTCGTCGGCACACCGGCGCGCCGGGCAACATGTGGAATCAGTCCCGATGCGCGCTGCTTCAGCGACAGGTCATCGATCGACTCGGCGCTGATGTCCACACCAAGTTCTCTGCGGGCCCATTGCCTCACTTCATCATGGTTGGCTTTCAAGGCTCCCGCTACCTTTCCTAAGGGTGATAGTTATGCCCGAACTCATACCGGCGGCCAGTTCGCCGACCAGCGAAATCTTTCCGGACGCATCCAGCGCCAGGGCGAAAGTCAGCGAGTCGACGTCGTAGCCCCCGCATTGACGGGGCACGCCTTGTACGACTTCCCTCAGCAACTGAACGAACTCTTCAAAGCTTTCTTTCAGCTTATCGCAGGTAATCCTGGTGCAGCGTGCAGTCAAGCTCCGTGATTCGTCAAACATACTCTTTCGCACCCCTGGTCCCTGAGCCGTCAGGATCGATATGGTTCTCTTCTCTCTATCCGGCATATTTTCCACCTCCTTCACTCTTAGAGCCCCCGTTTAGCCACAAGACGGTCTATCATCCGGATGATATGATCACACAGATTCTTGTACTTCACACGACAGTAGCGGTCGAAGCCATCCGGATCGCCATAGAATGCGTGTTTCTTATCCCTATCCACGGCCAGGCGCTCTATTCGCTGGTCAGCCAGTGACTTCAACAACGACCGGGCTTCCCCGGCGTCGGTGACTTCCTCCTGTACGTACTTCAAGAACTCCTCGTGAACGATCAAGGTCGCTTCGCCCTTTTTTGTGACCTGGATGTGACTGGCCGAATCAAACGGCCGTTCCTTTGATATAATCCACTTATCGCCCAATGTCATCACCCCCTTCCTTCCTTTTCGCCGCCTGAGAGCCTGGACCAGAGTAGCTAACAGGCGACAATTTCATCTCCCTCGGCAAAAGGGGAGTCTATTCACATCGGTGAGGGCGTAGCAATCCCCACGTACGGGAATCTCCACCCTTATCCCTCATCGTCTCCGGTGCAAGCAGTGCGCAAAGACGCGTGAAGATAGTATCGTGAATGGACAGCATCCCGCCTTTTCAGACTCGCCCGAAATCGTAGTCTAATATATTTCTAACAACTTGCCGCCCCGCTGTCAAGCCCTTCTTTTTGCCTGATGGTGTCAGAATCAATCGTGGCCGGTTATTATCTCGGATGAGCCGTCGGGGATACTCACTGGGAGTCACCGTACGCATTCGTGATTATAAGATACACATCCGTCAGGCCGGCACCGTAGGACTCGGTTTCGCCGACTACGAAATAGCCGCCGTTTGCGGCCCGCGCGATCGACCAGGCTCTGTCGGACAAGTTGCCGCCATAAGTCCGCTCCCAGGTTTTGGCTCCCAGCGAGTCGGTTCCAATCAGGTAGACATCCTGTGTGTTTGCAGAACCAGTACTGCTCATCCCGGCAATTACATACCCGTCGTCCAGTCCGGGAGCAACGGCGTAGCCGCCATCAAAAATATCTGCGACGGGAGCGGCCTCCCACTGCCGGGTTCCGGCCGAATCGGCCTTGACCAGATAAAACCCGGGAACGCCCGAACCGGCCATCACGTATCCGCCATCCGCAGCCGGAATCATAGAGCGCCCGTAATTGGCGAATTCGTTGCCGTAAGTATGCTGCCAGACTAACTGGCCCTCAGGATTGATCTTAATCAGATAAAAATCGGCCAGCCCGCCGGTGCCCGACACAAAGGACTCGGAATAACCGCCAATTATGTAGTCGCTTGTCGCGGTGGACAGCACGGAATAGGCCCAGTCGTCGCCGTCGCCTCCAAACACCTTCTGCCAGACGAGATTGCCCAGGGCGTCCGTTTTCACCACGTAGACGTTGGCGCCGCCGTCACCAAAGGAGCCGGTCCACCCGGCCACGATGAACCCGCCGTCGGGGGTTTCGGCCACCGCCCGAGCGCCATCCCCGTAGGGACCTCCCAGCGTTTTCTCCCACACTCTGTTTCCAATGCCGTCAGTCTTGGCCAGGTACATGTCCGTGCCGCCATGGCCAAAAGATTCCGTTTCACCGGCTATCACGTACCCGCCGCCGGCGAGCTGAATCACGCAGAAACCGACATCGCGGCCCATGGCTCCGAATGTCTTCTGCCAGAGCAGCTTGCCCGAAGAGTTGGTCTTGACCAGGTAGACGTCGGCATTCCCAATCCCGAGAGAATAAGTCTCGCCGACTATGACGCACCCGCCGTCGGAGGTTGCCGCCACCGACCAGCCGATATCGATATTATCTCCGCCAAAAGCCTGCTGACCGGCCGGCGGCCTTCTGACGCCGTCGGAATCGGTCGGGTTGTCATCGCCACAGGCCCCAAACAAGAGTATCGCCAACAGGGGAACAGCCAAAAGAGTTGTGTGTTTCCTGCCCAGCACGCCTTACCCCTCAACCATTGGTTCTGCACCGGTTACAACACACATAATATCTAATATAGACTGCGGCCGG
>CBFCYQ010000227.1:0-4959 GCA_965602205.1 uncultured bacterium
GCCTTCATAGCGGTGTAAAACGATTTGGCGAACTCCTGCCAGGGAGCGACAGCCAACTCCGGAGATGACAGACCTTGTTCAATATCTGCGGCTACCTGGAGCACCAGGTCCAGATCCTCGGCGATAACCACCAGTTCGTGGATTTTGTCTGGAAGAGCGAGCAGTTCCTGGGCATCGCGCAAAGGCAGGTAGAAGGCGGTCTGGTCGAAGACCTGGTCGCCGCTTGAGACCAGCCCGACGACCGTGAACAAGTCATTGGCGATGGAACCATCGGCGGCTTGTGAGACAATTACGATCTCATCGGAGAGGCGCGCCTTGAGTACTCTGGCCAGGCCTTCGCCGAGAAGGGCCTCACGGGCCGGCGGCGTGGAGAAACTGCGGCCCGAAACGATCTTCTTGTCAAAACGGGTTGCCGCGTTCTCCTTTTCGGGATCGATGCCGATGATTTGAGCCCCGGCGCTTTTGTCGCCAACGGATACCAGCCCCGCCGAGTAAATTCTGGGAGTCCACTGCTGTACTCCGGGCACGCCGGCTACGATTTCGCCGACCCTTTCGTAGTCCTGAATGTTTTTGTACAGCGAGGGGCGGTCAAGATAGCCCTCCGCGTGAATCTGGATATGTCCGAGGCGGTTGCGCGTGAACATACTGATGATGTTATTATAGCTGCCATCCGACCAGGCGATGGAAATCGACGCCAGGGTGAAACCGCCGAACATCGTCAGCAAGGTCAGAATGGTCCGCCGCTTCTGGCGGAAGACGTTGCGGAATGCGATCTTGAACATCATTGTTGTTTTCGTCCTTATTCACGGGAACGAAGATGCCGCAGGGAGAAAACATCTTCATCAATAGCGAGGTCAAACTCGAGCCGGTTGTACCGGATCACGGTCTTGTGTCCCTCTTTGTTTTGCGGAATCATCTCCATCACCGCCGGAATCCGGCGTTCGCCGAACTGCCTGATGTCTGTAAAATTCAGTATGCGCATGAGCTTCCCCTTTTCATCGAAGTACTTCTCCCACACCGGCATGTGGTCTTTCTCCCGCACCGCGATAAGGATATTGCCCCAGACGATGGGTAAATCCTCCCTGGGGATGCTGTTTATGTATATAAGACCTTCCTCGGCCTCTTCGACCGTCACCAGTTCATACGTGTAATCCTCGAATAAAGAGAACTCTTTGACCAGGTCGTCATTGGTGAAATCCGAGCCCATCCACGAACTCATCATCATGGACGGCGGTATTTTTATCACTTTGTTCGTTTTCGGCAGATAGTTCCACATTTCGTTTTCAATCCGCAGGGTGCCGACACCGTTTTCCTTCTTGGGGGCCGTGATGCGGATGAAGGTTTGATCCATGCCGATCGACCAGGCTTTCATGGCCAGCGTCCGTTGCCAGTGCGGGGTGACGATCTCCATCTCCAGTTCGGCATAACTGGAACCGGCGCGATACATCTCGTCGACTTCTTTGATCAGCTTTTTGACGTCGATGTCTTCCGCGCGGCTCCGGTCAGCCGATCCCCACACTGATACCATAACCACGAAAAACGTAACCGCCGCGAATATGTTTCGAATTCTCATTTTATGATTCCTCTCAGAAAGACGTCCGTCAGTTTTCTGGGCAGAGCCTTGCTTTCAATGGTGGTCACGCCCATGGCCGCGTGAAAGAGAATGCCGTCGAGCAGGGCCGCCAGCATCGCGGATACCAGGTCGGCGTCGATCGGCCGAAACACGCCCTGCTGTACGCCCTCGTTGACGATGGAGGCCAGGTATTCTTTAACCCGTCGGTAACTTCCACTCAGCCTCTCAAACAGCGGTCGGCCGCCGCTGTGGGGAATTCCCGAGGCGTACAAATCAAAGAGGATGTCCAGACGGTCCTTCTCCTGTCTGAAGAAGTCAAAACTCGTAGCGATATACTGTTTCATCTTTTCGGCCGGGTCGGTTATGTCGCTCAGTTGACTTTTCATGTGGGCGTCAAAGTCCTCCAGCAGGACGCTGAAACAGCCTTCTACCAGTTGCTCCTTGCTGGAAAAATACTCGTACAGAGTCCCTTTGCCGACGCCGGCGGTCTCGGCGATATCGATCATTTTGAAATCGTGCACGCCCTTGCGGGCGAACACTTTCATGGCGCTTCGGAAAATCTCTTCGCGTTTCTTATCTTTGTCTATGATTTTCGGACTCATCTGGTTTCCTTTTCACAATACCGACCAGTCGGTCATAATAAATGTACGTTAGACGGTGCTGTCAAGTTCCATTTTTCCAGGACTATCCGAAAGGCCGCCGATCCCCAATGGCGCCGGTTTCTACATGGGTCGATTGCGGGGCCATCGAAGCTCGGAATATCTCCGGTTAAATCTATATTACATAAAGGCTTGACGTTACCACAGGCGGTTGTTATTTTGGTCGTGCTGGCCGTCCTTATTGACCCTTTAACGAGTATGGATTGGAGTAAAACGAGCATGAACCGGCGGGCCTTGACACCTCAGGAATCGCTGGTACAGATAAACATCAACGGCCAGCCGCTCACGCAGTTGCTCTGCAGTCCCGTCAATTTGAAGGAACTGGCGGCCGGTTGGCTGCTAACCCAGGGGATCATCGACGGTCTCGATGATGTCAGTTCGCTCGGTGTTTGTGAAGACGAGGCGGAAATCAATGTCGTGCTCAGAGATGGCTACCCGCCGCCCGACAGCGAGTTTCACCCTGTGATTACTTCCGGCTGCTCGGGTGGGCGCATGGATCTGCGTCTTTACACCCTTGATGAGAAACCCGTGGATTCCAAGCTGACGGTTCAGGCGGCGCGGCTGCCCGGGCTGTTATCGGCCATGTTCCGGGAACACGAAGCGCGGTGTCCTGCCCGCGGCATGCATTGTGCCGCTCTGATTGCGGCTGATGATGAGGGGGATATGATTGTGACCCGCGACGTGGGTCGGCACAACGCTGTCGATAAGGCCATCGGCATCGGCTTGATGAACAGTTTGAATTTCGCGCGCACTATTGTTGCCACAAGCGGGCGTATATCATCGGATATGATTCTCAAAGCCTGGCGGGCAGGGATACCGATTGTCCTGTCACCGCGCTCGGTCACGACTATGGCCGAAGATTTCGCTCAAAAGGCGGGCATAGCCGTGGTTGGCCGTCTGGCAAGGCCCGACCGGGTCATGGCCGGCAAAACCGATAGAATAGTGATGCCATGACTACTGCAGTAATCCTGGCGGGCGGTGGCAGCCGGCGATTTGGAGGCGACAAAGCTACATTCGAAGTCAAAGGTCGGCCGATGATCAGCATTGTGGCTGATGTTCTGGCGAGCTTGTTTGACGAGGTTTTCGTTGCCGGCGGTGAGCCTCAAAAATACGAGAAACTCGGTCTGATCTGTTACCCGGACCCGGTGGAGGGGAAAGGGGCGCTGGGCGGGGTTTATAACGCCCTGAGCCGAACCTCGTCTGCGTACATCTTCTGTTGCGGCTGTGACATGCCCCTTATCAAAACAGATGTTGTTCGCGCGATTACAGCCCATGTCGGCGATGAAGATATCCTGGTACCGCTGATTGACAACGTCCGCCAACCCCTGCACGCCATTTATAAAAAGACGATTTTGCCGCTGGCAGAGGAACTCGTCAACAAAGACGACTGCTACCTGCCCGATTTGCTCAAGGCGGCGACAGTGAGATATCTCGAAGAGCAGGTGTTTTCGGAGATTGCCGACTATCGACTCTCATTTGTCAGTTTGAATGATCGCGACGCTGTGGAAAAGTACCGCGAATATCTCGACAGATTGTAGCGCTCCCCCTATATAAAAACGTCCCTGGCCTGCCCGCTTGAGGGGACTCTCTGCTGGAAAGGATGATGTTAATTGACTGGACAATCAGCTACCACACTGAGAAGCCAGAGACCTTTCCAAACGCGGGAGGCCGGGACGTTTCCATCCGGACCCTAACGGTCGGGCGGCCATGATGGGGATCGTAGGCCGCCCGACTCGGTCAGAGACTTAACTCATTTTGTTTTTTTCGTGATCCTTATGTCAATATCCTCCGGTTCCGTTTCGAGCTTCAATGAAGACACCAAACCCCAGATGGTATTGCCAAGAACCCTGTCTACAAACGCGTTTTTCTCGATTTCCTTGCCGTTAACTATAATCTTAACCTGTTCAAAATCCACTTCGTATTGTCCTTGCTAATTATTGAAGCGCCCACGCATTTCGGCAACTATACAACATAGCTGTCTTTAGAGCAAGCAAAAACCACACTCGTCTTGTTTTCTTTGACAACTGTCGTAACCGGCATTATCCGTGGTCGGTTCCGCGTTTGTTCTCAATACGACGGCGGCCCCTTGTCAGAACAGAATCTGAACCTGGGCCAGAATCCCGTCGTTGTCTACCTCGTTATCTCCTTCTTCCATTCTGTGTATATAGTTCAGGTAAAACATGGAGTTGAGCCCATCGACATAGTAATTCACTCCGCCGGTGACCCAGCCGATGCCGTCATCGTCGACGTCGGTATTGGGATCGTACTTGTCGTACCTTACCAGGAACTCGAATCGCGGATCGGGCTGGATTCCCAGATGAGCGAAGAAAGCCTGCGACTTGGTTTCGACTTTTTCCAGGACGTTTCCGGCACCCAGGACAGCCGCCTCCATCTTGGCGGCCACGAACTCGCCGCGGAAGTGCACCTTCACCTGGTCGCTCTCATAGTCGACCAGGGCGAAACCGCCGAAGCGATCGTTCTTCAAGGTTTCATCGAGAAACGGGAAAGTCTCAGTGGTAGTTTGGTCGATAAACAGGGTATCATCGTCAGTATTCTCGATGGGGATGGTGTCCGTCACCGTGGTGGTACGGAGGAGCGTTGGTACTGCCGCTTTGCCGATCCAGGCGTAGCCACCGAAGTTGATCTTGGCCTGTTCCATGGGAGGCTTGAACGTGGCCCGGAGCAGGAAGTCCTTGGCGTCGTTATTGTCGCCGATGTTGTTCTTCA
>CBFCYQ010000228.1:0-4863 GCA_965602205.1 uncultured bacterium
AGTACGACGTATCCGAGGCGCAGCATCAGTGCCGGGCCAGCCTATTCGACATCGTCAAGACCCTGCGCATGGCCGGTTTCAAGCTGGACGGCCACCCGGCCTACGAAATCAACCACGACACCCTGGCCGTCTATTTCAGCGAAACCCAGCCGGTCGATACGGTCATGTATTATCTCGAGGAGTTCCACGAGTGGGAATATCACCACCTGGGTGTATCTCCCGAAAAAACGACCCTGCGCCGCTTGATGAAAAGGCGTAACAGCACTCTGGCGGGAGCCTTCGCCGACAACATTACCAGTATCAGATACTCGATAGTTGACTCCGCTAATGTCGTAATTGCCATAACCGCCCAGACGCCCCGATCTGATGATACATACGCGCCCAACGGTGGGTATAGGACCTTCTCGCTGGCCGAGCGGGTCAATATCAGGAACCTGTGATGAGGGAGAACCATAAGATGTTAAGTAAATTACAAGATAACAGCGGCGCCGCCCTCCTGATCGCTCTCAGTATACTGGCCATGCTTACGCTGGTGGCTATCATGTCGGTCGACCGCGCCGCCACCGACATCGACCTGTCATATAACCAGCTCCACGAAGAGCAGGCTTTCTATATGGCCGAAGCCGGAGCCAGCCGGGCCGTCGCCGAACTCAACAGTGACCTGACCTGGACCACCGGCTTCGCCAGCGAGGGGTTGGGTAACGGCACCTACTCCGTGCTCGTAACCGACAGCTTCACGGTGCCGACCCTGGTGGACACCATCATCCTTACCGCCACCGGCACGGCTCTCGAGGCCCGGGCCCAGGTCGAGTACACGCTTATCCCCGAAATCGTGTATCCTTTCAGTCATGCCCTGTTTGCCCGGGACGCTGTGGACATCCGCAACAGCATGGACACCGATTCCTATAACTCCGATTCCGGCTCCTACGCCGCCACCCGCGATACCACCGACGGCAGCATCGGTTCCAACGGAACGGTCACCATCTACAACGGCGCTTATATCGGCGGCGATGTCGCCACTTCCCTCGACACCGGTCTCTTCATCGATCCGGGAGCAACCGTGACGGGAGACATCTCGAACGACGCCCCCGAAACGGAATTGGACTTAATACCGGACTCGGAATACGACTCCGCGAGTATCTATAATACCGCGCCGGCGGGACTGTCCGGAAGCTACAGCTACAACTCCACCACCGGCGCCCTGACTGTCAGCAGCGGCAACCTGGAACTGGCCGACGGTATCTACTACTTCAGCAGCGTCATTCTCAAAAACAGCGCTTCGCTCACACTGGCCCCGGGAGCTAAAGCCACCATCTATGTTACCGGTAATGTCGAGATAAAAAACTCCGGAGGCGTCAATGTGGGCGGTGTCCCCGGCGACCTGATGTTCTACTCCCAGGGTGATATCGTTCTCAAGAACAGCGGCGATTGTTACGCTGTCTTTTATGCTCCTGATGGTTCCGCCGATTTGCGAAACTCAGCCGACTTCTACGGTTCCATCGTGGCCAACGACATGATCGGGCACAACAGCTCCAAGTTCCACTACGACCGCGACCTCGGCAAACGCTACGAGAGGAGAACGGGAAAAGTCGAACTGGTGGCCTGGAGGGAACTATAGAACCTGCCAAACGACAAGCATCTCTTTACCTTTGCAACAAAAATGCCGCTCCGTCCACACCGACGGAGCGGCACTTTTTATATAAACAAATCAGCAGAAACTGATCGGCTCGGACGATAAGACCGGTCTCAGCGTATCGTCATGAAACCGAACTCCTCCGGGTCATGCCCCAGCGGCACCTGCCAGTCGGCGCTGCTTTCGAATCGGGGCTGCTTGCGACGGAAATTCAACCGCCATTTCCCACCCTGTTCGATCTGCCCGCCGAGTGCCTCAACGGGAATCCTGGCTTCGATCGACCAGAAATCGTCGCCCCTGACCGATTTTACGTCGCCGTTTGCATTCCAATCACGGTCGGCTTCAACATCGCTCCTGCCGTGCCATGTAATCTTCTGGTCAAAAACCGTCCCGAGAGGGTTAAGGTAAATCTGGTAAACCAACCCCTGCCTGTAATCCGGCTCAAAGAAATACCCCACGCAATCCTCGGCGTAAATCGGCCCGTCGTGTTCTGTTACGGAGGCGCGAAGAGAGTCCATCGATGCATCCTGGCAGTATGCCGCCAGGTAAAGATTCTCCGAATCATATGCAAAATAGAACCGCACCGGGTCAACTGTCTGGGGGCTGCCGTCGGGGGCGAAGAGGTGCGTGACCGAATCCTTCCAGAAATCCTCCGACAGCACGCCGTCGATGACAGCCTCGCCGGTGACACTATGGCATACAGCTTCGCGCGCCACTCTCAACGCCGTTTCGACGACGGTCTCCTTGGCATCTCCGTAAGTAAAGTCCAGCGTGGCCGTCGGGGCGGGGTAGAGCCGGCCGTCGCAGGCAACGTCAAAGTCAAGCGTCGCGGTCTGACCGGCGGCAACCGCCACGGCTGCTGTCTGCGGCTCGACAGTCCATCCCGGGGGGACCTGCCATCGCAGAGTATCATCAATCGGGAAGCGGGAATCGGCATTGTTTACTGTCAGCTTTATTGAAGTCTTGTTGACCGTAAGATCCGCCTTGACCGGCACGGCGTTGGCCATGCCCAGGCCCGACAACTGAATAGTCCGCCAGAGCCTGTGCTCTGCGGCCGTGTGTTCATCCCACGGCAGAACGCTTCCCATCTTTATCGGCGCGATATGGATGCCTGCGTCATCCACCGTCACCCACGCATAGTGGTAGCCCAGACCGGTCGGACCGGGCCGCATGCCCCCGCCGGAACTGCCCAGGCTGGTGTAATAGATGCCGTCATACAGGCCGCTGAAGTATATATGGTAATGTCCCGTAAATACCGCATCGACCCCGTAATTTACGAAAAGATTGTGAAGTGTATCCGGCTCGCCTTTCGCCGTGGTTTCGTACCAGAACGGTTTGTGTATGAAAACCATTGTGTACGCGGCGTCAGCGCTGCTGTTCAAATCATCCGCCAGCCACTGCAGTTGCTTCGCTGGCAGCCCCTGACTCGCCTCCCAACGGCTGTTGTCCAGGATAATGAAGTGCAAGCCGTCATGATCGAACGAATAATACGGCTCCGCCACGTGCTCCCGGTACCATGCCTCCGAGAAGTCGTTGAAGATGTCGTTGTTTCCGGGCGTGAAATAAAGCGGCGATGTAAGCGGCTCTATAAGAGATACGTACTCGCGCCACTCGTCGTTCATTACCATTGTGTCGGGTACGGGCCCTTCTATCATGTCGCCGACCGTCATCACGAAGTCCGGCTTCAGCCTTTCAATCTCGACCACAATTTGGGCGTAGATATCCGGGTTCGGGGTCCCGGTAAGATCTCCCAGGATAGCGAAGCGGATCGGGGCGTCAGCCGGCTTGCCGGCTGCGGTCGCTGCAACAGTGATGCCTGCGGTCAGCAAGAGCAACAGAGCTACAAACCAGATAAAATGGGTTTGATTATTGTGCATGATAATACCTCAGTTATGACGTAACCTCTGGAAATTGCTACCCATTCTACCACGATGGTATGGGCTGCGCAAGCGGTTTTTTGTTGATGCCGCCTCCGTCATCGACACTTTGCGGTATCGGCCGGTCTTAATCGGGCTGTTTTTGGCCCATTTTGCGTGTTACTTGACAGATTTCGCCATTGGCTGGTACAATAAAATAGACCAAACAACGGAGATTCTCAGCATGCAGGTTTTTCAGAGGCAATCGCGGCAGGGTGGGACAGGACACTGGAGCGCAGGGCAGACCGTCCTGCCTCTGTTGATGGCATCGATAGTCGCGGTCGTGTCCTTCATCCTGTACTGGCAGACTTGCTTCAGAAGCATCACCTGGTGGAACAACGCCGAGTACTCGCTGGCAGCCGGTACTCTCGGCATTTGTGCCCCGCCGGGTTCGCTCCTGCTGACTCTCATCGGTTGGGTCGTCACCAGCTTGCCGC
Organism: uncultured bacterium; assembly: GCA_965602205.1. Classification (GTDB taxonomy): domain Bacteria; phylum Zixibacteria; class MSB-5A5; order GN15; family FEB-12; genus DAOUUR01. The sequence continues at coordinate 3,987 of CBFCYQ010000228.1, forward strand.
TGGCAGACTCCGAGGCCTTCCTGCTGAACCTGCTGGCCGGTGCGCTGGCCGCGATGACAGCCGCGCTGATCTGTCTCATTGCCTTGCGGATGATCACCAGAGACACCCTTCCCGAATGGTCGGCGGGGAGAACGCAAGCCCTCGCGGCGGCCGCCGGTGGAGCCGCCCTGGGCAGTCTCATCTTTGCCTTTGCAGAGACTTTCTGGCTCCATGCGGTCAAGCTCACACCCTACATTTTGACGACGCTTTTCACGGCCATGATTTTCTGGGTCATGTTTCGATGGTGGGAGAAGGCCGACCGGCCCGGCAGTCTGCGCTGGCTCTTTCTGCTTGCCCTTCTTTTCGGCCTCGACTTCAGCGTTCACCGAACCAACGCCGTGCTTCTGCCGGGGCTGTTTTTCTGGGTTCTGCTTAGAAAGCCGAAAACGCTCGTGTCCGTAAAAGCCTGGCTGAGTGGTCTGGCCGGCCTTGCCACCGGACTGTCCGTGCAATTCGTTCTTATCCCGATGGCGGCCAGGGCACCCTTTTTGAATATGAACAACCCCGATTCCTGGACGAGGTTCTGGGATTATGTCTCCATCAAAATGGCCGGTGGTGGCTTTTTGGTCAGCTTTTTCCCCCGCAAGGCAGCCTTCTTCTCCGAGCAGGTCGGCGATTGGCTCAACGCCTTCTCCGTCAACTTCCTTCACTATAACAGCTCCCTGGGATTGCTGGGCTTTGTACCGGGCCTTCTCGGTTTGATCGGACTGGTCTTGCTCTGGCGCAAGGATACCCGCCTGGGAGTCGCCTTCACCGTATTCCTTATACTGGCCGTTGCCACCACCATCATGTACTTCAACATCCCTTCCGGCTTCTTCCGGTCATTGCATCGCCACTA
>CBFCYQ010000229.1:0-4814 GCA_965602205.1 uncultured bacterium
CGTTGTTGCTGTTCGGTCTTTCGGCTCTTTACCTGGTCACCACCCTGGGTATCGGCCTGTTTTTCTCGACGGTCACGTCCACGCAGCAGCAGGCGATGTTCCTGGCGTGGTTCTTTTCGGTTTTCTGCATCCTCACGGCGGGCTTTTTCACGCCCATATCCAACATGCCGCAGTGGGTGCAGTACGTCACCTGGATTAATCCCATGCGTTACTTCATGTTTATTGTCAGGGGGATTCTCATGAAAGGCGCCGGGTTGTCCGAGTTGATGCCCAACATCTATCCGTTGATAATCTACGGAGGGCTGATTTTTGGTATCGCCGCGATGCGTTTCACAAAGCGCACAACTTAGCAGGTCCCGAATGCGGCTCAGTCGCCGGTGCTGTTGAGCAGTTGCTCCTTTTGTCGAGCGATGGCTGCCTGTGCTGCCCGGACCACGCTTTCGGCAGTAAATCCGAATTGCTTCATCAATTGTCCGGCGGGGGCCGAGGCGCCAAAACGGTCAAGGCCGATAATCACGCCGGTTTCACTGCCGCCAACGAAACGACTCCAGCCGAACGATGTCCCGGCTTCGACGGCGACACGCGCCCGCACGTTTTTCGGAAGCACCTCTTCGCGGTAGGCGGGGTCTTGACGTTCGAAAAGCGACCAGCACGGCATACTGACTACGCGGGCCCGGATACCATCTTTGGCAAGCAGTTCAAATGCGGCCAGACAATGCTGTATTTCGGAACCGGTGCCAATGAGAATGACTTCCGGCGCGTCGTGGGCATCGGCCAGTACGTACGCGCCCCGCAGGGCCCCGTCGGCGGCGTTGTAACGCGAACGGTCGATAGTCGGCAGAGATTGCCGGGAAAGGACCAGCGCTACCGGACGGTCCTTTAGCGGCATGATGTGTTTCCACAAGACCGCCAGTTCATTGCTGTCCGCCGGCCGGATCACGTCCAGGTTGGGGATAGTCCGAAGAGCGGCCAGTTGCTCGACGGGTTGATGGGTGGGGCCATCTTCGCCCACGCCGATGCTGTCGTGCGTAAATATATAGATCACCGGCTGCTCCATCATAGCAGCCAGTCGAATAGCCGGACGCATATAATCGGAAAAGACCAGGAAGGTGGCGGCGTAGGGTCGCAGCCGGCTCAGGCACATCCCGTTGACAATCGCCCCCATGGCATGCTCCCTGATACCGAAATGGATATTTCGGCCGGAAAATCGGCCCGCCTGCAAATCGCCGGCGCTGTCAATGTAGGTCTTGTTCGAGGGACCCAGGTCAGCCGAGCCACCTATCAGCCACGGTACATGGGGGGCGACGGCGTTGAGGATTTTGCCGTTGGACTGGCGCGTGGCGGGTCCCTTCGGGTCGGCCGGAAATTCGGGCAGACCGTCCGCCCAACGGTCGGGCAGTTGCCTTGTCTGCATCTTCTCAAAAGTGTCGGCCAGGTCCGGAAAGGCTTTTCGGTACTCCGCGAACTTTTGACGCCATTGTTCCTCGGCTTCGGCGCCGCGCGCGATCAGCGTATCCCGGTAGGGACCGATTTCCGGGGGAACGTAAAACCTTTGAGCCGGGTCCCAGCCGTAGGCTTGTTTGGTGGCGGCCACCTCGTCTTCGCCGAGAGGCGCCCCGTGCGTTGAGGCATCATCCTGCTTGTTAGGACTGCCGTAGGCAATGTGGCTGTTGACGACTATTAGCGACGGCCGGCGGGTTTCGCCGACGGCGGTGGCAACCGCCTCACCCAGCGAGCCAAGGTCGTTGACATCCGCGACCTTCTGCACGTGCCAGTTATATGACGCGAAGCGCGCGGCTACGTCCTCGCTGAAAGCCAGGTTCGTCGCACCCTCGATGGTGATGCGATTGTTATCGTATATCCAGATGAGGCTGTTCAGTCCGAGGTGCCCGGCAAACGAGGCCGCTTCGCTGGTGATGCCCTCCATCATGCAGCCGTCACCGAGCATGGCAAAGATGTTATAGTCGATAATACAGTGACCGTCGCGGTTAAAATATTCTTCAAGCCACTTTTCGGCGACGGCCATCCCCACGCTGTTGGCCGCCCCTTGACCCAGCGGGCCGGTCGTCGTTTCCACACCCGGGGTCAGGCCGAATTCCGGGTGACCGGCACACTTGCGGTCCAACTGCCGGAAATTCTTAATGTCGTCAAGAGAGACATCGTAGCCGCTGATATGCAGAATACTGTACAGCAGCATTGAAGCATGTCCGGCCGACAGCACGAAGCGGTCGCGGTTGGGCCAGTCGGGATTGGAGGGATTGAAGCGCAGGAACCTGTCCCACAGCAGATAGGCCACCGGGGCCAGACCCATAGGCGCTCCCGGATGACCGGAGTTGGCCTTCTGAACGGCATCCATCGACAGGGTGCGGATGGTGTTGATTACGAGGGTATCAAACGACGTGACGGAACTCACAGCGCTCTCCTTAGCTTGACATTGGAGTTTTTCAGCCCCCAATGTATTGCTAAAAGAAGAAAATATCAAAAGAAAACTGGCCGATGCGCCTGGCGGCTCTCTTCTCGGGCCAACCGGCACATCAGTCGATACCGGCGGATATGTGTCGGGTATCGGTTAGCAAGCAGTATAGAAAAGGCCGCCTTCGTATTTCACAAGACGGCCCCTGGAACACGTAAGTCACCTAATCGATCTAACCCTAATGGCCCGTGCCTCGGTATTTTCTCGCCCGCTTGTACAGCTTGGCATACATCTGGTCTCGTTCGTATTCGGAATCCATCGTCTCAATGACGTCCACGAGGGCATCTTCCAGTTCCTGATTGTTTTTGCAGTGGGGGACCAATTCTTCGAGAACCCGGCCCTTTTCATAATCCGAATCCAGTTCCGCGGTCACGGCCAGAACAGCGTGGACAGTCTCGGCATCCAGTTCGGCCCGAGCCACCAGTTCCTTGATGACGCCGGCCTTTTCGTAGTCGGAGTCCATCCGCATCACGGCGCCGAGATACGCTTTCTGATGTGCTTTGCTGCGAGCCGCATATTCCACCAGGTCCTTGAGGACTTCCGCGATTTCGTAGTCTGATTCCATCCGCTGAGCGACCTTTAGAATTTTGGTGAGGATTTCGTCATCGACGTCATCATCATAGCTGAAAGCCGACAGCACCCGTTTGATTTCATAGTCGGACTCAATCGAGGTGGCGGCATCGAAGTACAGGGTGGCCAGGTCATTGTCATAACCGTTAAAGTCGGCCAGGTCGATAAGCAACTCGGCTTTTTCATAATCGGAATCCATGGTGCCGGCTATTTCCAGCAGATCAGCCAGAACGACGGCATCGATGTTCCGCCGAGTGCCCAAAGCGGTGAGAACGCGTCTTGTTTCATAGTCGGAATCGAGTTTCTTGACAGCCGCCACGTAGGCATCACGCAATTCCTTGTCTTCCCGGCTGTAGCGAGCCATCTCTATCAGGAGTTCCGCCTTTTCGTAGTCGGAGGACATCGCATCGGCAATATCCAGAACGTCGACAATGACACTCTTTTCAATGTCGTCATCCATAGTGAAGGCCGACAGCACCCGCCTGGTCTCATAGTTGGATTCAAGCGTTTTCACGGCGTTCACATAGGCCGGAAGCAGACCCGCATCGCTGCGGCTCTGGCGGGCGATGCGGATGAGCAGCTCGGCCTTCTCGTAATCGGAGTCCATCTCGGAGGCTGCCTGTTTCAGGATACGGGAGAATTCGTCGGCGCTCAAGTCAGCGGCATCCATCAGTGCTTCGTAGTACTCGCGTTTGACGTAGCTGCTTTCGATGAGGTCGATTTCCGCCAGCACCGCGTCGACGCCGCCATCCGCCAGGATGCGCTCAACGCGAGACTCGGCTCCGACCCCCATACTGCGGATAAGCTTGATAAGAATGTCGGCCAGCCAGGTCTCTCCCTCGTCGTCGAACTTCTGTTCCTTGCGGTTGACATAGTACTCGTACTCAAAGTCGCCGCCCCGCACCGGCCTGATCTCAAGTTCGCGTTTGGACGTCCTCGTCTTCTCTTCGATATCGACGTATCCGCGTCGCGATATATAACTGATGCTGCGATCGTCATCGGAAAATTCAATCTCCCCTTTCATCTCCACCATCAATCGGCGCTCTCCGTCCGACCAGCGAAAAGTAGTTATGCCCTTGCCGTCGGTGATTATCTGTGTCCCGTCGGAAAACTCATTGAACACCTCGGTGACCGCGTCGACGGCATCATCAACAACGTCCCAGTCATCGTCTTCATCAACGTCGGCCAGGGCCAGCACGTACTCGGACCCCGACGGGACTGACGCGACCTCACGGGTCTCGACCGCGTCCTGATCGGGACGACTCTCGGAAATTGCAGAACGTGGTGTGCTCGCGTCATGGGCTGTATTCTCAACACTGTGGTGGATTTCAGTCTGCGTAGCATATGAGTCTTGCAGCACGCTCCGTGTTTCGCTGTAGTTCTCAGTAAAGGTTGACTCCTCGGTACTTTCCGCCTCACCGACCGGGACGTCTTCGCCGAATATCTCGTTGCTGATGGACGCGCTGATCTCGGCGTATGTGAGCGCATGCTGCGGCAAAGCTATCGAGGGAAAAACCAGGCCGCAGGCGCAGGCGAAAACGGCCATGAGACCGGCCGCAACAACAAACCGTCTCGCGTGAAACCGGTTTCCTATCAAGCGCCGTTGGTTAAGTAACATCTCGAACCTCCTGAAAATCTGTTTTCTGGCCATCATGGCGCCGGGCGCCAGGGTAATGCCGCGTGCCGTCGAACTGAGCTGCACCAACCGGGTCAGGCACCGGGCGTAGTTTTTGGGCTGCCCGGTGTGAGATACCACCCAGCCGTCACAGGC
>CBFCYQ010000230.1:0-4802 GCA_965602205.1 uncultured bacterium
CCGGTCAGGCGATCATCCTCTGGCAGAATCGGTATGAAACGACGCCTTATCGGGTTAGCGCCCAGTTGATACCATACGACGACATTGGCACCTTTGTGCCGGGTGATTTGAACCTCGATTCTAAGGGCAATATCTCCGATTTGACCTATCTCTTGACCTACCTTTTCGGCGGGCAGGCTGACAGCATAAGTTTCTGGCCGAAATCCCTGCCTGATTTTAACGCAGACGGCAAGAACGGTAATATCTCGGATGTCTGCTACATGGTAAGTTACCTGTTCGGCATGCCCGGTGGCCCGGCCCCGCACACACCTGATGCCGGCATCCGCGAACCCCTCCCGCTTATTCCCGGCTCCGGTGAAACCACGTCCGAGCAACCCCCCATCGCCGAACCACCCGCATACAGGCAACCCCTCGACGAACCCACCCTCAACCGCAATCTCCTGCCGCGTGACTCAACTTCCCATTATTCCCCGAAGGGAGTGACCCCGGATGAAGATTGAGATTACCGCTATCAATGAATCCGTACGGGATCGGCAAGGCATATAAGCCGTTCTCGATTCCATGGCCTGAAGATAAACTCAGACGTTCGAGTTTCTGAACGGTCGCGGTGCGACTCAAATACCCGTTGCCTGCCGGTTTAAACATTTTGTACCATGCTGACGATAACATTCCAAAAGGGATTTTTGTGAATTTCGACCGGCCAGCCATCGTCAATCATGTCAAAACCCACCTGTATCCGTACATCATTCTGGCGGCGGTCGTCCTGTTTGGCATCCCGGTTCTCAGAGACCTCATCGCTGACTGGATTCGCGACGACAACTATTCACACGGTTTTTTCATAATTCCCATCGCCGTCTATATCTTCTATCGCAGAAGAAACGGCATTTCCCTGCCGGCGAAATCCTGTGGGTGGGGCATGGTCCTTTTTGTTCTGGGATGTATCGGTGTGATTTTCGGCATCGCCGCGGGCGAGTTCTTTACCACCCGATTTTCGCTGGTACTCGTAATTTCCGGGCTGGCTCTGTACTACCTGGGGGCAGCTAATTTCCGCAAGGTCTGGTTTGCCTTCTTTTTCCTGCTGTTCATGATTCCCATACCGGCGGTCATTTATTACTCGGCCACGCTACCGATGCAGTTGTTCGGCTCGGGCATCACCAACGATTTCCTTCAGCTTTTGGGTGTGCCGTCGTTCCGCCAGGGCAATATCATATTCCTGCCGGAGTACACCCTTGAAGTTTCAGAGGCGTGCAGCGGGCTGCGGTCGCTGGTCACGCTTCTGGCCCTGGGGGCTTTGTACGGTTACGCCTTTCTGCCGGGCAGGGTGGCCCCGGTCATTCTCTTCATCTGCACCGTGCCGATAGCGATCGCCACCAACATCTTCCGCCTGGTGTTCACCGCCCTGGGTGCGTACGCAGTCAGCACCGAACTTGCCGAGGATTTCCTGCACGAAATCTCCGGACTGATTGTATTCGTCAGCGCGCTGGTGCTGATGATCATATTGGGAGCCATATTGAAATGGGCACGAAGACTTTTGTCATAATGCTGGCCATACTGGTCGTCACTTTCGCGTTTGCGGTAGTCATCAAGACATCGCAGCCGGAAACCGCTTACGATGTCCGGGTGGCGGATTTCCCCCTCGAAAAAGAATCATGGGTTGGCGAAAAAGAAGTCATCCCGACCTACGTCTTCAAGCAGCTGAATCCGGTCGACATCTTTGCCGCCAACTATGTCAACGACGACGGGGTGGCCATCAACCTGGTAATCGATTACTTCGCCGGCGAGGAAGCCGGGGGGCCTCATTCCCCCCGCAACTGCCTGCCGGGTTCGGGCTGGTCCATCGAGAGCTCCGCCGAAAGAAAAATACATTTTGGCGATCGCACTGTCCCCGCGCAGCGATTTGCCCTGCGACTGGGTGGGTCCCGAAAAGTGATGGACTTCTGGTACCTCACCCGGTACGGCGAAACCGCCAACGACTATGTTTTCAAGTTCTATACCATGCTCAGTTCGCTGACCCTGCACCGCACCGACGTGGCTTTTGTTCGTTTTGTGTGCGACTCCGATTCGACGAGCCTGGCAACCATGGACCGCTTCCAGCAGCTTTTCCTGCCCGATATTTACGCGCGCCTGCCGTTCGAATGATTGATTATCGTCGGGCGTTCCGCGACTTTTTTTGACTTGCCAGTGACCGGATCATTTGTTATGTACCGGGTACTGCATGGACCAGCTCAATCACATCCTTGAGACCATCTCCGGTCATATCTGGGGAGTACCGCTGATCGCCCTGCTCCTGGGCACGGGTTTATTCCTGACACTTCGTTTGGTATTCATCCAGTTGCGCGGTTTTGCCCACGGCGCCGGCATCGCCAGCGGCAAGTATGACAGCCCGGAGCACCAGGGCCAGTTGACGCACTTCCAGGCCCTGTCAGCGGCCTTGAGCGCCACCATCGGCATCGGCAACATCGGCGGTGTGGCCACGGCCATCTACTACGGCGGGCCGGGCGCGATTTTCTGGATGTGGGTGTCGGCCTTTTTCGGCATGGCTCTCAAGTACACCGAGTGTACGCTGGCGATAAAATATCGCAAGATCGACCCCGACGGCAACGTGCGCGGCGGCCCAATGTATTTCATCGAGCTGGGCATGAGCAAGTATTTGCGCCCGCTGGCCTTCCTGTTTGCCCTGTGCACGGCGGTGGCCGCCTTCGGGACCGGCAACATGGTGCAGTCGAACACCGTTGCCCATGCTATTGTCGACGCCTTTGAAGTCTCGCCCGACATGGTCGGAGCCTGGCGCTGGGTCATCGGGATTGTCATCTCCTCCCTGGTCGGCATCGTGATTATCGGCGGTATCCGACGCATCGGGCGGGTGGCCTCGTACCTGGTGCCGTTTATGTCGGTGCTTTACGTTTGTTCCGCCGTGATAATACTCATGATTAACCTGGATCAGATTATCCCGGCCTTCCGGTTGATTTTTCACCATGCCTTCAACCCGGTCGCGGTGGCCGGCGGTTCCGGCGCCACAATCACCGTCTGGATGACCATCCAGTGGGGTCTCCGGCGCGGACTTTTCTCCAACGAATCGGGGCAGGGGTCGGCGCCGATGGCACACGCCACCGCCAAAGTCGAGGAGCCGGTTCGGGAGGGCATGGTCGCCATGCTGGGACCATTTATCGACACCATTATGATATGCAGTATGACGGCGCTGGTAATAATCACTACCGGTCTGTGGGACAGCGGCATCAACGGCGCACCATTGACGATGGCCGCCTTCAACGAGGCCCTTCCCATCTACGGACGGTGGATGGTAGTTGTCGGTATCATGCTATTCGCCTATTCGACGATTCTCAGTTGGTCTTATTACGGCGAAAAGGGGATCGAATACCTGGCCGGTGTGGCGGCCAAAATGCCGTACAAGTGGGTGTTCCTCTTCTTCACTTTGATTGGTGCCCGCCTCGACCTGGTGGCGGTCTGGTCGTTTGCTGACATCGCCAACGGCCTCATGGCGGTGCCCAACCTGGTGGCGCTTATCGCCCTTTCCGGCGCTATCGTGGCTCTCACAAAGAAATACATGGACGAAAAGTCCCGAGGCCTGCATAAGCCCTACAAGGACACTTTGAGAACGGGCATTCAACCTTAGTCTCACCCAAACGTAGCCGGCAGTGTGGCCGACAGCGCATCATTTCAAAAGCATGGCAGTCTTATCTTGACGGCCGAAATACCGGTTGATATACTCCTCTCATGAGCACGACCCGACGCAATCTGGTAATAATCTTCGCTGCCGCCGTCGCCGTGCGCCTGGTTTTCCATATCCTCACTCGATTCACCGTCGACGATGCCTTTATCACCTACCGTTACGCCGAGAATCTGGCGTTGGGGCACGGTTTCGTGTACAACGAGGGGCAACGCGTGCTGGGAACCTCGACACCCCTGTTCACACTGATGCTGGCTCTCTTTTCGTTTCTCTCGGTATCCCCATTGCAGGCAGCCATGTTCGTCTCCCTGGCTTCGTCGGGAATCACGGCCATGATTATTTACCGCCTGGCGTTGTTGCTCCGTTTCACGCGCTGGTCCTGGGTGCCGGCCCTGATTTACATGCTGTGGCCGCGCACACTGGTCGGAGACACCTGCGGCATGGAGACAGCTTTCTTCACCATGCTGGTTACTGCTTCGTTTTACTACCAGCACCGTCGCCTTATCTTCTACGCTCTGGCCACCGCCACCCTGGCGGCCGTGACTCGCCCCGAAGGTCTGTTCCTTGTACTGGTCCTGCTGCTGTACAACGGCTACCGCAACCGGGACAAGCTGCGGCAGTATCTGTCGACACCGCTTTTTATCATCGTCCCCTGGTTGCTATTCAGCTACATCTATTTCGGCTCGGTCATTCCCAATTCGGTGTCAGCCAAGCTCGCCCTGTATAGCCGTTTCGCAACCAAGCCGTTCCTGGAAAGCCTGGTGTACCTGATGGCCTGGCACAACCCGGTCGGCTGGATTTTGTTGCTGTCGGCTATCGGTGGAGGTTACTGGTTGTACACGAAGCAGAATTTCGGGCGACTGGAGCTCGTCTGGCTCGCCGGCATGATCTTGTTTTACGCTTTCAGCCGCACTCACATTTTCTTCTGGTACGTTTTGCCGATTTACCCGCTTTACCTGCTCTTTGCCGGAGCTTTACTGCCCCTGCTTTTCGACAGGGTCGGCATTTCGGCAAAGCGGACCCGGATGTGTGGCGTCGGGATTGCCGTCGTCCTCATCGCTCTGGCCACAGTGGGCAACTACCGCGCTATCGAATATTACGGTACTTACCAGGA
>CBFCYQ010000231.1:0-4777 GCA_965602205.1 uncultured bacterium
GTGGCCCGGAGCAGGAAGTCCTTGGCGTCGTTATTGTCGCCGATGTTGTTCTTCAAGTCCGCACCATTGAATATGCCCACGTTGAAGTCGACATATTCGGTGGCCGTTGTCGACTGCAGGCCGACCTGCCGCCACATGGCGTATTTCTGGGTGGTCAGGGGGTAATTGATCATCTCCAGCTTGGCCGTGGAATAGGGCATATACAGTGTGAAATTGGGCAGAAACCGACCGACACAGATTGTCGTCTTGGGAATATAGGAAAACAGGGCCTTGTAATCGAGTGCACCTACTCCGCCCTTGTGCTCGAGTTGCACGAAGTACTTCACCTTGTCAGGCACGATTGTCCCCCACATCAGCACACGAGCCCGATTGAGGGTGAAAGCATCGATATTCCCCTCATCCTCAAGGTTATAAGTGTATCCTGCCTGCAGGATACCGCCCACCTTAAGCGTCCCCTTGCCGACCTTGATGTCAGCCATCTCTGCGAAGGCGGCGCCGGCAATCATCAGCACCAGCAGCGCCCCCACAACCGCTGCGAAAATTGGTCTCTTCATTCAGATTATCCCTTCTCTTGATCCGATTTTGGGTTATCAGGTCTCTCTCGTATTTCCTTAACCTTGGAAATGACCATGCCTACAAGAGCGGCGGTCAGAGCCAGCGAGCCCATCGGTTTGAGGAGATCATGGAAATATCCAATATCCTCTGAAACCTTGGGGTTCTTAATCATATCCGGATAGTATTCGAGCGGTTCGGGCATGACACAGATTTTATGAGTTCCCGTGCCAAGCTCTTTCTCGCCGTATATCCGGGGCTTTCGGCCTTCCGCCTCCAGCCGCTGTTTGGCCTTGTGGGCCAGTTTGATGATCTCGTCATAGTCGCCAAACACCAGGGCGCCGGAGGGACAGGCCTTGGCGCAGGCTGGTTCCAGGCCGTTGATCTGGCGGTCCACGCAGCCGGTACACTTGGTGGAGTAACCGGCGTCTTCATCGATCTGCGGTACGCTCCAGGGGCAGTACTCGTTGCAGGCGCCGCATCCGATACAGAGATCGCGGTTGACATAAGTGATACCCAGCTCCTTGTTGTGCGTCATGGCCTTGACCGGCTCGACCGGGCAGGCCTTGACACAGGCCGGGTCCACGCATTGCATGCACGTAGCGGTTCTAAACAGCCATCGCAGCCGACCGTCTATCCTGGCCTCGTAGAACTTGACAAGGGCCCAGGTTTTCGGTGACAGCGCGGCCGGATTCTGGTAGCCGCCCTTCTCCGCAAAGAAGGTAGTCTTCTCAGCCGGCAGTCCATTCCACTGCTTGCAGGCGACCTGGCAGCCTCTACAGGCCGTGCACTTCGCGTGATCGAAAAGCATGCCTTTTTCTGCCATTTTATCCTACCTCCTTCTTCTGAACATCGACAAGGAACGCCTTGAACTCCGGAATCATGGTATTGGCGTCACCGACGTGCGGCGTCAGCAGATTGGCCGAATCGCCGGTAGCCAGGCCGGTGTAGCCGAAATGCCAGGTAATACCCACCTGGTCGACCTGTCGCCCGTCGACGGTAAACGGTTCGAAACGCTCCGTTACCACGGCGTAAGCATCGGCCTTGCCTCGGGCTGACCTTACCTCCACCATATCGCCGTGCGCGATGCCTTTACGCTTGGCCAGTTGAGGGCTCATCTCCACGAACGAGTTCGGCACCAGCTCGACCAGCCACGGCAGATTTCTAGTCATGCAGCCGGCCTGCCAGTGTTCGCTGACACGGTATGTGGTGGCCACAATCGGGAATTTGTCCGCGGTGCCGATATTATCGACCCCCGGCGTCTTCCAGATTTTGATGGCCGGATTGTTCTGCTGGGCCGACATGAGATTGCGCGTCGGGCTTTCCAGCGGTTCATAGTGTTCCGGGAAAGGACCATCGGCCAGGCTGGTGCTGAAAATGCAGCCCATGCCTTCGGGTCTCATGATGAAGGGGTGCTTGGTGCCCGGCGCCCAGCCGCCGTCGGGAACGTCGCCTTCCCACTTCTTGGTGGTTTCATTCCAGCGAATAACCCAGCGATTGGCGTCCCACGGCTTGCCCGAGGGGTCGACCGAAGCCCGGTTATAAATGATGCGGCGGTTGACCGGCCAGCACCACGCCCACTTCGGATACAAGCCCAGCTTGTTCGGGGCGTCTTCGCGGGAACGTCGCGCCATCATGTTGCCGTCGTTGGTATAGCTTCCGCAATAGAGCCAGTTACCCGATGCCGTCGAGCCGTCGTCCTTAAGCCAGGCGAAACTGGGAGCCTGATCGCCTTTCTTGAACGATTTGTTCTTGTCGGGAAAGCTGGTGTCCCGGGTAAAGTAGCCGTTGACCTCTTTGGCAATGACGTGCGCATCAGGTTCCTCTCCGGAACCGTAATTCCAGGCCAGGTCACGGATGGGATCCGGGTAGACTCCGCCGGCAGCATATTCCTGTTTGAGGGCTTTGGCCAGCTGATCGACAATCCAGGCGTCGGACTTGGCCTCGCCGGGAGGATGGACCGCCTTATAGCGCCACTGACCCCAGCGGCCGCTGTTGGTGACGGAGCCTTCCTTCTCAACGGAGGCGGCCGCCGGCAACATGAAGACCTCGGTGTTGATGTCGGCCGGGTTGACCCCGGGGCGCTGCCAGAAATTGGCCGTGTCCGTGTCCCAGATGTCCACAGCAACCAGCCAATCCAGTTTGCCCATGGCCGTGCGTTCCATATTGGCGTTGGGACCGCCTACCGCCGGGTTCTGACCGAAACAGAAAAGACCCTTGATCTTGTCATCGTACATTCTCTCGAAAAGAGATATGTGCGAGTAATTGCCGGAACGTTTGGGCAGATAGTCGTAGCAGAAGTCGTTGCCGGCGGTGGCCTTATCGCCCCACCAAGCCTTCAACAGGCTGACCATATACTTGGAGTAATTGCCCCACCAATTGGCGCTCATAGGGTCGTTGGTCTTCGGCGTCCACTTGTCGAGATAGGCCTTGAGGTTGACGTTGTCGATGTGCGGTGATTTCAGGTAGCCCGGAATAATGTGGAACAGCAGGCACATGTCCGTTGAACCCTGGACATTCGACTCACCGCGCAGGGCATTGATGCCGCCGCCGGCCCGGCCGATGTTGCCCAGGAGCAACTGCAAAATAACGTAGCTGCGGATGTTCTGTGTGCCGTGCGTGTGCTGGGTGGTGCCCATGGCGTACAACCACGTGGCCACCCGGTCGGGAGTGTAGGTGGAAGTGAAGATGTCACAGATCTGCAGGTAGTCCTCTTTGGGTGTTCCGGTTATGTTGATGACAGAATCGACGTCGTAGCGCAAGAAGTGTTTCTTCAGCAGTTGGAACACGCAGCGCGGGTCCTGAAGAGTCTTGTCGCGCTTGGGAACGCCGTTCTCATCGAGCTCATACGCCCACTTCTTAGTATCGTAGGCCCGGGTCTGTGGATCATAACCGGCAAAGACACCCTCGTCAAAAGCGAAATCGGGACTGATGATGAAAGAGGCATTGGTGTACTCGACGACGTAGTCCTTGTGGATACGGTTGTTCTGCAGAGCATAGTTTATCATACCTCCGACAAAAGCGATATCGGTGCCCGAACGCACCTTGGCGTAGTGGTCGGCAAAGGCGGATGTGCGCGTGAAGCGCGGATCGACGGAGAGCACCTTGGCTCCGCGTTTTTTCGCCTCCTGCAACCACTTCGCGGCCGCCGGATGATTCTCGGCGCAGTTGGAGCCCATGATCATCGCAACGTCGGTGTGCTTGAGATCAACCCAGTGGTTGGTCATCGCTCCTCTTCCAAACGAAGCCGCCAAACTGGCGACAGTGGAAGAGTGTCATATCCGGGCCTGGTGTTCGAGGTACGTTAAGCCCATGGCACGGGCGAGCTTGGACAACAGGTAACACTCTTCGTTGTCCAGAGCCGCTCCGCCAAGACAGGCAATACCGTCTGTGCGGTTGACAACCTTTCCTTTTTCTTTTTTGATGAATGTATCGTCGCGCGTCTTTTTAACTCGGGCCGCGATTTGTTTGACGGCCCAGTCCCAATCTTTGTCTTCCCATTGGCTGGAACCCGGCGCGCGGTAGCGCACTTTGCTCAGCCGCCGGTCGTTGTTGGCGATCTGAAACAGAGCGCTGCCCTTACTGCAAGTACCGCCTTCGTTAATGGGATGATCGGGATCACCCTCGACGTTGATAACCTTGCCGCTCTTCACTGAAACAATCTGACCGCAGCCAACTCCGCAATACGGGCAGATAGTTGTCGATTCTTTGGCTTTGCTCGTCTTGAGTTCTAGTGAAGGAACGGCCTCAACTCGTGGCGTGAGACCGAAGAGTCCAATCCCTGAAGCGATACCCGTGGTACTCCGTTTCAAGAACTGGCGCCTTGAATGGTTCATGTTCTCTCCTCCGGCTTCTCAATCTGTTGTGTGGTAGCTGATTGTTTATAGTTTTTGTTTATAAGCTTGCGATAGGGGGGGGTCCTTTGTGTTAAAGGCCGTCAGGCCGACAAAATCGTTGCTATATCCTTCCCGGGCGGCGACCGCATCCAGGACGGTCGTACACAGGTATTCAATGTCAAAATCCGAGACGGACTTGGGCTCCGGCTGGCGTTCGTCACGAGTCTTCAGGTAGTGATGACAGTTGTCACAGGTCTGAATCCGGTATCGTTCCCAGCCTTCGACGGTCAGGTAGCCGAGCTTTTCCTGATCGTCCTCGAGGCAGAAGGGGCAGCGCACGCGGGGAAAACCCCACTGTCCCCCGCACCCGACGCACCAGAGGTGTCGTC
>CBFCYQ010000232.1:0-4759 GCA_965602205.1 uncultured bacterium
GCGGTTCGGTATCTGCTCCGGCAGCGCTATGAGTCGAGTCTTGGCTATCGATTCAAGCTGCAAATGACGACACTGGTGCTGTCGTTCGTGGGACTTCTGGCGGTGATTATCGCCCTGCCCATCAGCGAGACGACCACCGGGCAACTGCTGAGCCTATTGGGATTGCTGCTGAGTGCGGCGATTGCGTTGTCAGCAACGACGTTTGTGGGCAACGTGATGGCGGGGCTGATGCAGCGAGCGGTGAGGAGTTTTCGGCCCGGCGACTTCATACGCGTCGGCGACTATTTTGGCCGCGTGACGGAACAAGGGTTATTTCACGTTGAAATCCAGACGGAAGATCGGGATTTGACAACCATGCCGAATCTGTACCTGGTTACCAATCCGGTCAAAGTCATTCGCTCCTCGGGGACATTGATCACGGCCGAGGTATCGCTGGGGTACGATGTGCCCCACGGCCGGGTCGAAAAGCTGCTTTTGGAGGCGGCCGGGGATGCGGGTTTGCAGGAGCCGTTTGTTCACATTATGGAGCTGGGGGATTTCTCGATCACTTACCGGGTGGCGGGGCTTTTGACCGAGGTGAAGAGTCTTTTGTCAACGCGGTCGCGGCTGAGGCAGGTGGTGCTCGACCGGCTGCACGGCGGCAAAATCGAGATAGTCTCGCCGAGCTTCATGAACCAGCGGGTTTTAGCGCAGGACAGACTTTTCATTCCTGAGAGGGAAGTGACCAGCGAAGCAAAGCCGGCGGCCAGTAAGCTGCCGGAGGCGGTCGTGTTTGACAAGGCTGAAGAGGCGGAATCTCTCAGCAAGTTGCAGGAGCGCCACGAGCAGCTTGGAAAAGAGTTGGATGAGGCCAAAAAGCTGCTGGATGAGGCAACTGACGAGGGCGAGAGAGCCAGGATTGAAAAAGAGATAGAGGGTCTTATCCGGCGTCAGGAGCGCCTGGTTCAGTATATCGAGGAGCGTCAGAAAGAAAGCTAAGGGTTATGGAAATCCTTACGTGGGTGGGCATATTTCTCTGCATAACTCAATCGTCAATGTTTTCCGGTTTGAACCTGGCTGTGTTCGGCGTGACGAGACTGAGGCTGGAGGTCGAAGACGCTGCCGGCGCTGGGTAGAGAAGATCTGCAGCATGGGGGTGTTGATATCGGCTGCGTATTGAGAGGTGATGCCCCATTTCTGTCAGGTGGATAATGTAGCTGGAGGTGCGATAATTATGGTCAAACCTGTCAGAAAGAAATCGAAGGAGGTGGGGCTCCAACCGGGCAGTGTAGTCTATGTCGGTGAGCACCGTGCCGAGGACGTGAAAATCGACGTAATCGACTACACCGAGCGCGAGCACCAGGAGAAGCAGGTAGAGCGGATAGAGGACTGTTTTCCGTTCAAGGAGAGTCCCACGGTAAGCTGGATTAACGTCAGCGGCATACACAATGCCGACATCGTGGAAAAGATCGGCGCTTACTACGGCATTCACCCCCTGGTGCTGGAAGATATCGTGAACACCGGTCACCGCCCGAAGCTGGATGAGGCCGCCGACTCCATGTGTGTCGTTCTGAAGATGCTGTATAAGAGCGAGGCGGACGGCGAATTAAAGGCGGAGCAGGTAAGCATCCTTTTCGGGAGGAACTGGGTGATAACCTTCCAGGAGACCGGCGAGGATGTTTTTGACGTCGTGCGGCAGAGAATCAAGCGGACAACTCCGCGAGTGCGGTTCATGTTTTCTGATTACCTGGCTTACTCGCTGGTCGATGCCGTGGTCGACAATTACTTCGTGGTGCTCGAAGAGCTTGGCGAGAGAATCGAGGCCCTCGAGGATGCCCTGGCGGAGGATTCGGAGCCGGCCAGCCTGAACACGATCCGGGAGTTGAAACGGGAGTTGATTTTCATGCGCAAAGCCGTCTGGCCGTTAAGGGAAGTCATCGGTGGGCTGGAGCGGACGGAGTCGGACCTGATCCAGGATGCGACCGGGCCTTACCTGCGTGACCTCTATGAACATACGATTCAAGTCATAGATACGGTCGAGACGTTTCGTGATATGGTCAGCGGTCTCCTGGATCTCTATCACACCGGTGTCAGCAACCGCATGAACGAGATAATGAAGGTTCTGACGATCATCGCCACTATTTTCATACCCCTGGGATTTCTTGCCGGTGTCTACGGTATGAACTTCGACACGTCGATCAGTCCCTTCAACCTGCCCGAGTTGGGATTTCGTTACGGCTATTTGCTCTTCTGGTCGCTGGCGGTTCTAATCGGCGGCGGGCTGTTCATATTTTTCCGCCGCAAGAAGTGGCTGTAATCGGGGGCGTGCCCGTAATGGGACAGCCGTGCGGGAGCGCCGCCGGCCCTGACATCTTCTCGATTTTCCTGTATCCCGCGCGTTTATGTGCGTCGGAAACTGTAACCTTTGAGTGTCTTTACGTGTCTTATCAAAATAGAGCAGATTGTCCGGTGGCCGGTTTCAGGACTGCCGGGAAAATGTAATCAGTGTAACTCGGAGGATGACATAATGCACGAATCTGTCGGATCCAGGGTTCTTCTACCGGCCATTCTGATATCGTTCATTTCGATACCATCGGTCGGCAGCGTCGAGACACCGGCCACCCCGGCCGGGCACCAGTTAGAGCAATTGCTGACCGCTTACAATGTCGGTGAAATGCCGGCCTGGGATGCCTTTATCCTGGGGAATCCGAAGGCGGCCGGTGATCGGCCCTTTCACATGGCAAGACTGCGCTCGCTCCATTCAAACTTTATGCGGTACGGTAAACTGGAGATTCGTCGGATTACCCGGAGTTCGGAGTATATGATTGAAGCTCTTGCCGGAGCGGTAAATCCTCCGGGACCTTTTGGGTGGGCCACGGTCAGGGTTGAGGTGGACAGTCTGGCCCCGCACGGGTGGGTCGATTTCTCCGTACGGGCGGCCGACGATCCTGACGAGGTTCTCCCCGAGGGGGATTTGACCGAGGAGAAGCTTCGCTCTTACCTGGATCCGCTCATAGACGGACTGGTCCGAAATGATCATTTTTCCGGGGCGATCCTGGTGGCCAGGGATGGAAAGCCCATCTATAAACGGGCTGAAGGTGAGGCCTGTAAGCGGTACCACGTAGCCAATCGCATCGACACGAAATTCAACCTGGGTTCGATGAACAAGATGTTTACGGGCGTGGCGATTGTTCAACTCGCACAGCAGGGGAAACTGTCTTTCGATGACCGGGTTGGCAAGCATTTGCCGGACTACGCGAATGAAGCCGTGAGAGATAAAGTCACGATCGGCCATCTTCTGACCCACACGGCGGGTACGGGGATTTACTGGCGCGAGCTTCTGGAAAACCCGCGGTGGGCGTTTATCAAGAGCGTTGAGGACTATGATGCCTTAACGGCCGAGAAGCCCCTTCTGTTCGAACCGGGAGAAAGATTCGAGTACAGCAACTGCGGGCCGATAATTCTCGGACTGATAATCGAGAGAATCACGGGCATGAGTTACGACGATTATATCAGACAGAATGTCACCGGTCCGGCGGGAATGACCGACACCGACTGTTATGACATGTGGGAGCCGGTCGAAAATGTCGCCATCGGGTATACCCGGATGGACTTCTCCGGGCGACAGCGTGAGACGTGGACTAACAATCTCTTCATGAACCCGGTGAAAGGCGGTCCGGCCGGGGGCGGCTATTCGACGGTCGAAGACCTTCTCCGGTTCGACGTGGCTCTTCGCACATCCGTGCTGCTGGACGCCGAACATGTTGACATTCTTACCACCGGGAAGGTGGACCGGGACCCGGACACGCGTTACGCCTACCTGTTTGAAGAGGACGTCAAGAATGGACACCGCATTGTCGGGCACAGCGGCGGCGCGCCGGGTATCAACGCCACCTTACGGATGTTCATGGATCCGGGCTACACGGTCGCCATTATGTCGAACTATGATGACGGTATGATCTACCTGTACCGCAAGGTAGAACAGTTGCTTACCAGGGATTAGGTTATCCGGCAGGAACGGCCGGTTTTTCGACCGGCAGCCACTTTTCGTAGGGCGAACAGGCCGCGAATCCCCGACCTGACGGCATCGGCGCGGCGCGAGATCACTTTATCGGGCAGACATTACCGATTTTCCACGCTCCTTTGAAAGGGAGTTCACCTTGACTGATATATCCGATCATCGTGCATCTTATACGCACCTGCTTGATTTTGTAATTGAGTTTCGGGTCTGACAGAAAGTCGAATTTCCGAGTTGTCGGGCGGATCGAAGCCCTTGCTGCGGAATTCGCGCCTGGCATCGAGACTAATTCAGCAGATCGAGGGCGAACCACAACAGGGCAGCGGGGTCGAAGCTGTACGATGCCATAATGTTATAAGTCATGAGATGGTCCGGCGGCATCACCCGGCCCCGATCGGGGTCACCCGGAAAGAGTTCGAAGTATTTGCGAGACACCTGGTAACACAGACCGGAGTTAGGCAGTTGGAACTGTACCAGGTCGCCGAAACAGTTTCCTGCCTGCGCCGACGGGATACCGACTGTCTCGGCGCCAGCTTGTTTCAGGTAGTACATTACAAAGAAGGCGGAACTGAACGTGCCGGCATCGCACAGCACCATGGCGTTGTCGGGCAGGTAATAGCCGCTAAAGGCGCCGGAGGTGTATTCATCCTGAAAGGTGGGCATCCAGGCGACGACTTCGTCGAACTCGCGAAGTACGCGTTCCGCTCCGGGGTGGCCGCGGTAGCCGTAGTCGGCGCCGAGGTCGTAATCGTTCTCGCCAAG
>CBFCYQ010000233.1:0-4755 GCA_965602205.1 uncultured bacterium
TCTACGCCGGGTTTTCCTTTATCTCGGAAACCGTGGTCAAGGAAGCCAAGCTCCGCGTGGAGATGGACCTGAATTCCGCCTGGCACTCCTACGATGACGAAAAGGCCCTGATCGAAATGGCCGTCAGCATGGCTACTCAGCACGAATCGCTCAGAGGCGTGCTCCGGGGTCGGACCGACATAACCGACATGATTCCGCAAATGCGGGTCCTGGCAGATAAATATGGCCTTCATTTCCTGACACTGCTTGACAAAGACGGTGTCGTCCTGGCCCGGCTGGATGAGTCCGGCGATCTGGGCCATCCGGTGCGCCGGGACCCCGTCATAGACCGGGCCCTGAAAGGTACTGCCACCAAAGGTACCGCCCTTGTCTCCCACAGCGACCTGCTCCGGGAAAGCGCCGAACTGGCCCGGACGGCTTACATACCCCTGGTACCCACCGAACGGGCCCGGCCGACCGAGCGGCTGGTCGAAGACAGGAGCATGGTCGTCGAGGCGGCTGTCCCCATCCTCACCGCCGGAGACTCCGTCCTCGGCGTCTTCTATGGTGGGAAACTGCTGAATCGCAAGTTTCGTCTCGTCGACCGCGTGCGCAATGCCGTTTTCGGTGACAATGTCTACCGGGGCAAACCGCTCGGCACCGTCACCATCTTCCTGCAAGACGTACGTATCGCCACCAATGTTATCAAGGCCGACAGCACCCGGGCCATCGGCACCCGCGTGTCCGATGAAGTCTACGCTAAAGTCTTGGAACGGGGCGAACGCTTCGCCGACCGAGCCTTCGTCGTCAACGACTGGTACCTGTCGGCCTACGATCCCATCAAGGACCCCGACGGCGAGATCATCGGGATCCTCTATGTCGGCCTTTTGGAGAAGAAATATCTCGATTATAAATCGAGCCTGGTGATGAGGTTTCTCGAAATCACCTTTCTGGCCCTGCTCCTCTCGGTGGTCCTGTGCTTTTTCCTTTCGGCCACCATTCGTCGCCCCGTCCTGCGACTGGTGGAAGCCACCAGGCGCCTGTCGACAGGAGAGTTGGCCGCCCGGGTCAGCGGCACCAGCACCATCAGGGAGATGAAAGAACTGGCCGAATCCTTCAACTCCATGGCCCAGTCCCTGGAAATCCGCAGCAACCAGCTCAACGAAGCCTCGCAGGCTCTCAAGCAGGCTTTGGCCAGGGCCGATGAAAAAAATCGGGCCTATCTCGAGATGCTCGGCTTTGTTACCCATGAACTCAAATCGCCGCTCGCCTCGATCGTGTTCACCATTGAGTCTCTCCGGGAACGCATCCTGGGGCCGGTCAATGAAGACCAGGAGTCCATCCTCAAGGCGGCCTCCAACAGCGCCTATTACCTGAACGCCACCATCGCCAACTACCTCAACCTCAGCCGTATCGAAGAGGGCGAGTTGAGCCTGAAACTAAAGACGGTCAAAGTCCGGGAAGCTATTGTCGAACCGGTCATACAGCGCCTGTCGGAGATGGCCGCCGACAACCGGATGCTGGTTATCTGCGATATCTCGGCGGATCTGGAGGCTACCTGTGACCGCGACCTCCTCACATCGGTATTTCAGAACCTGTTGTCAAATGCCATAAAGTACGGCAAGGAGGGAGGCGAAATCAAGATCAGCCGGGAACAGGACGCCCCCGACGAACTTCTGAAGTTCTCGGTATATAATGAAGGTCTCGGCTTTACCGAGGAAGAAAACCGCCAGCTCTTTACAAAGTTCTCGCGCTTCAGTGTCGAGAGCCACGAGACCAAACCCGGCACCGGCCTGGGGCTGTTCGTTACCCAGAAGATTATTGAGAAACACGGCGGCAGGATCTGGGCCGAGTCCGAACCGGGTCAGTGGGCCAACTTCATTTTCACGGTTCCCCGGCACACTCGCCCGCCCGGCGAAAGCCTCGACCGGCCGTAAGAGGCGAGTCGAGCTACCTCGAGGCTATGATTGCGTATCGCCCGGGCTGATCGCCCGCTCCAGCAATTCTTCGATTTTAGCCAGAAGGTCAGCCGGTTTGACGGGTTTTTCGACAAACGTATCCACCGGCAACAGAGATGTCCCGACGCGTTCGCTGAAATCAAGGTCGGTTTTCGCCGTAACGCTCGTCAGCATCAGGATCGGCACCTTCGCAAAGGCGGCGAATTTGGAATCCGGCGGGGCTGCCCGCAACTCACTGACTACCCGGAAACCCGCCACAAAGTCCTCCATGATGACATCAAGAATAATTATGTCAGGATCCACCTGCGTGATCATTGCCAGACCCTGGGCCGCCGAGTGTGCCGCCGCAAACCTGTAACCCTTGGCCTCGCAAACCATCTTGATGACTTTGACCAGGTTCACATCATCATCAATCATGAAGACTGTCTTGCCCGTTCCCATCAACTTCTCCTGCTGATAAATACATTTCCCGTTAATAATGCGTACCGCCCCTCATTTGTCAAGCGGCGGTGACCTTGACCGACCAACTAAAGACCTGGTCCACCCCGGAAATCGATACCGTCAATCTCGCCGGCTCTGTTCCGTACCGTCGATAGTACACCTCATCCGCGAAGATATTCAGTCCTCACCCGGGTGCTCGCTTCGGCCGGCGCTCTCTTGCTCGTCGGTCATCTCTTCGTCGTCGCCCGCATTACCCGGCGCCTCGTCCTCCCAGGCGCCCTGCCGATAATGTTGCGGCGTCTGTCTGTCCCGTTCGCGCTTCTTTCGGCCGGCGCGGGCGTCGTCGCGGTCATCTTCTTCGTGTTTATAGAATTGATCCGCTTTTTTTCGGCGACGGTGGAACTGTTTCCCGCCGTCATGATCCCGACGGCGCCAATTGTTGCTCATGATCTCCTCCGTTGTAGTGCCAAAATGAACAATTAGTGTTCTTATTAATGTCGGACAGGCCCGGCTATTTTTTGGCCTCGAGGGCTCCACCCCGGCGCATACCGGTCGCTATTGGTTAATTCCTGGACACCATGTCCCGATCAGTATAAATGCACTCAATTACACAGATTTGCACGACCGCGGACAATTTGCATCCGATTCTAGCGCCCGCCGCGAAGCCCGGCCCAGCCGAATTTGCTTCGACAATCACTCCTTAGTTATTATCAGTCAACAAGATAACATTGTGGCCGGCCCGCCGCCGCTGATTGCCACTCCGGCGGCATAATCCATGCTCTAACAGCCCGCAGATAAAAGACAAAAGGAGACGCAATGCTTCTTGAGGGCAAATATCATCGCGGCTTTTCAACCGAACGGTTGGCATCTGTCAACGAACCCAAGGTGCGCCGGGACGACACCGGATTCTACATCATGTCGTTGTCCGAAAGCGCCAAGGTTTACTTCGACGATTATTACAGTTTCCTTGAAAAGACTTATGACAAGGCTCTGCAGGAGCGGAACCTGCTTGATCAGAAACTCGCCGCCACCCCGCCCGAATATACCGAAACTCTCTCGTACCTGAGAGCCCGGGGCGTGATTATCGACCTGCTCTTGAAAAACGTCCGCCGTTTCTATACCGACGGGGCCAATTTCGGCGTCATCATGACGCCCTGGTGCTTCGGCACGGTCCTGCTCGAGAAAATCGAAGTATACCGCGACCAGTTGAGCAAAGGCGAGATCCAGGACTCAAACATCCCGGATTATCCCTACTATGTTGTCAATTACATCGATGAAATCTATAAGGCGGTTCTGCTCGAACTCTTCGACTTCCCCGAGAAAGCTTTCCAGATGCGCTGGCAGTACTCCGAGTTGCTCAAAAAGTACTCCAAAATCCTCGGAAGTATAACCGTTTCACTGCAATCGGTTCTTCTGACCATAAAAAATTACGGTGCTCACTGAGGACCGTACTTGAGCGGATACCTCCTTCAGGTCCCCCTGTGAAAACAGGGGGATTTTTTTTAACCTTATACTCGATTGTGCCGATATACCATAGGACGGCTCTGGCTGGGCTCAAACCGCCCAAACACGTGCTGGCAGGTCAATTATATGGCTTCTACGGCGATTAGAAATAGAACGGAACTACCGTATATGGCCATCCATCTGGACTCTATCCGGGTGGACTCTGTGCTGGATTTCGACCTCTATCTCAATGTCAATCATACCCTCGTTCTCTACCGTTCGGCCGACCTGCCCTTCACCGATAGAACCCGCCAGAAACTGATAGAAAACAAAGTTGATAAACTCTACATCACCAATGAAAACAGGCCCAGGTACCAGCGTTACATCGAAAAAAACCTCGGCCGTATACTCTCCGACCCCAGGATCGTCGAGGAGAAGAAGGCCGGCATACTCTACGAAGCCTCCACCAGCCTGGTCAAGGACGTTCTGGCCAATCCCACTTTCGGCGAAAACATCCAGCGCTCCAAGGAGCTCGTGGAAAACCAGGTCGAGTACATCCTCAAAGGGCGCGAGGCCTTCCTCAATCTTTTGCGAATCACCTCTTTCGACTATTACACCTATACTCACTCCGTCAATGTCTGCACCTTTTCCGTGGCCCTGGCCCAGCAGATGGGGTTTACCGACGAACGCTTCCTGCACGAACTGGGCGTCGGGGCCCTGCTGCACGATGTCGGCAAGTCCAAAATCTCCGACCGTATTCTCAACAAACGCTCCGCTTTAAACCCGATCGAATTCGAGATCATGAAAAAACACCCCAAGTGGGGAGTCGAGATTCTCACCGAAACCGACCAGATTTCCGCCACCTCTTATTACCCTATTCTGCAGCACCACGAGCGCGGCGACCGCAGCGGCTACCCGGCCGGGCTCACGCTTG
>CBFCYQ010000234.1:0-4747 GCA_965602205.1 uncultured bacterium
CGATGAGTACCCGTTTCCAGCTTAAGATGAGTTTTCAGGGGCCTTTTCACGCGATTTGACAAGCGCCCGAGTTTCTTCAGAATGGTGCGGTCAAACACAACCGGCTCCAGGTCCAGATCGGTCACGGCTTCGACGCTGTCGTGAGCCACCGGCCCCAGGAGCATGATCTGCCTATCCCAGCCGAAGGCCCTCGCGGCAGCCGCCTCATCAACCGTGTGGACCGTGATGTACCCTACACCCGGACACTCCCGCAGCATCGTCACGACCTCCGCCAGGCCGTGCCCATAGGCATTGGCCTTGACGGATACGGCAACAATGCGACCGCCGGCGAGCTTGACCAGCGCAGCCACGTTTTGCTTCAGCGCCGCTTGCGAGAGTTCAATCCAGTTCAGATATACAGGTTTTTTCATGCACCTATTTATACCGGCCCGCCCCCGGCCTGACAACTAAAACTACGGGCAAACGAAAGCCCCCGATACTCGGGGGCTTTCTGCTGTCGGCCTATATTACCGGCTTTCCGGCCCTGCAGGATCGGGCACACTTTTGGTATCCAGTTTAGAGATGTTTCTTCCGCCAGCCGTCGATCAGTTCCATATGCCCTTGTTCGAATTTCGACAGCCGTTGAAACATCAGGCGGCCCTCTTCGCCGGGCACTTTTTCCATGGCCGATTTGAAGAGATTATACGCGTCCTCTTCGAGTTGATAGGCCAAATCCAGAATCGCCTTGAGCGAATCGGCGGCCGTCACTTTGTCAATCAAATCCTGGTGCTGTCGGCTCATTTCCTCGGTTATCTCCGGCAGACCTTCCTGCTTGAGGATGTCAGCCGTCGATATCCATTTCTCACTGCGGACCAGCGAGTCGTACTGCCGTTCCAGGATATGAAAATGGTCTTTTTCTTCCAGGGCGAGTTTCTCCAGCATGTCTTTTATGCCGGTGGTCTGGCCTTTCCTGGAGGCCTCGAGATAGAAAACATAGCTGGCCACCTCCGATTGAATACCGGCGGTGAGGGCGGCTAAAACATCGGGGCTTACGGGGGACATGGTTCGTTCCTTTACTTTGTATCTATTAAATCATGCATTTTCGGCCGGGTAATGTCCCAAAAGTAACATATTAAGAGGCTTTGTCAAGACAGGTTACAGCCCGGGCCGGCGTTAAAAAACCACTTTTTCTGCCGATGTAAGGAGAAAGGAGCAATAAACACTGAAAATCAAAGGGGCCTGAATGGGCATAGCCAGCTTCTTTGCCGCCGCGGCCAGCAGTCTTCGAGATCGCTACTGGAGCCTGGCCGAAGGCATCGACAGCAACGACTCTTCCCCGCTAAATCCGCGCCGAGGGTTCATCCCCTCCGAACCCCGCCAGGTAACCACCGACCGATATGAACCGTCTGGAAACTCTCCGGTAACCGATAACACGGAAGCTACGGCACTTCCCGCCACCAAAGACCAACCGCCCGCCGAGCCAACGCCTCAAGACGAGTCCTCGCCGTCGCTGAGGCCGGATGGCACATACTACTTCATGCGGCGCGCGAGGCTGGACTACCGGATGCAGTTGCAGTTTGACCTGGCGGCGTTTACGCGTTCGGTGCAACAGGCGGCCGACGGCAATGCCGAGGCGGTCGAGGAATTCGCTGCCGCAGGATTTGGTCTCACGGCCGCGCTCGATTTCAAGGGAAGAGAAGTTGTCCAGACAAATATGACCGAAAACAGCGGCACCGAGGGCGGGACCACCCCGACGGTATGGCAGACGGCGCGGGGGCGGCAGGCAGCGGCCTTTGGCTACCAGAGCCGCAATTTTGCCGTTGAGTCGTTCCGGCGCGAGGCCGTCAATATCCGCCGGGCATCGAAGGTAACCGATTTCGATGGTCATCGCCGCACGGTCAACAAATTCTCGCTACGCTTCATGCTGGACAACAGTTTCAGCTTCGCTTTTCTGGATCGTTTCAATATCCAGACACGCGACGTCGCCGAGCAGGTTCCCGAATCGCTCAGCAGTTACCTGGCGTCGGCAGGCAACATGGCCGAAAGCGGCACCTCCGAGATGATGGCGGCGTTCTTTGATGCCGTTGACGGCTACCTTGACGAAGCCGAAGTGACTCTTGCCGATAACGTCGGCCGGTTTTTTGACCTGGCCGCCGAAGCGCTGGGTTTCTCCGGCGAGATGGTAGACTCCGCCAAAGTTCAGCTGACCGAAACGGTAGCGAGCTTTTTCGACCAGGTGGAGACCGCCCTGGCGAGCCTGCAATCGCGCTTTCTGCCGCCTGAGGCCGAACTGCCACCGGGATCAGGTGTGCCCCGGGATTATCTCGACCCGGCGGTGGCCCAGGAGCAGGCCCAGCTGACCGTGGCGTAGAGCCGGTGATTCGGCTGTTAAACAACAACAGGAGGACACAGATGCGAATTCATGACACCGACAACGACAGAACGGTATCAAACGTGGCCTTATACCTGACCAGTATGGAGGCCGCGCAGATGATCGGCTTTTTGCTGGACATGATCAAGAAATGCCGGATCAAGGATTTCAGTATTGTCGATGCCGAATGCGCGCATGAACTCCGCGTCTACCTGTACAACGAATTCGAGCAAACGGGTTTTGACGAGCGCCAGAAAAAGCTGATTGCCGAAGACGCCTGAGAAGCGTCCTCCGAGCTTCGGCGAATATTTTCCTTGCCTTCTTCCCGGGCTAGCCTGTTAATTCCAATGCCAGATGAAAGACGAAATTTCCAGAAACATCAGGGCCGTTTACGGCCAGATAGCTGATGCCTGCGAGGCGTACGACCGCGACGCCGACGACATCACCGTCGTGGCTATCTCTAAACTACATTCCGCCGCGGCCCTTAAAACGGCGGTGGCCGCCGGTATCCACAATATCGGCGAAAGCCGCATTCAGGAAGCCGAGCCCAAGCTTACCGAGGTCGGTCACATTGCCACTTTCCACATGGTCGGCCATCTTCAGACCAACAAAGTCAAGAAAGCGGTTCAGCTTTTTGATGTCATTCAATCGGTGGATTCCCTGAAGCTCGCTGAAGAAATAAGCCACCAGGCGGGCCTTGTCGACCGCACTATCGAATGTCTTATCGAGGTCAACTGCTCCGGCGAATCCCAGAAATACGGAGTGGCACCCGAGGAGTGCCTGGAGTTGATCAAGAAAGTCAACGACCTGCCCCATATCGAGCTGACCGGCTTGATGTCGATCGGCCCGTTTACCGATGACGAGGAGCAGATTCGGTCGGCTTTTGCCGCCTGCCGCGATCTTTTCAAGCGCGGCCAGGACATGGTCGGCCGGGAGTTTGACGTTTTGTCGATGGGGATGTCGGACGATTTTGCCCTGGCCATTGCCGAAGGCTCGACCATGGTTCGTATCGGCACCTCGATTTTCGGCTCCCGCGAAGCTTAACCGTTCGGTCTGCCAATCAACTGTCATAATCATCGTTTTATCCGTAGAGCGAGACTCTTTTCGGCGCCTCAAAAAATGGCCGGCGGGCAGTAAATAAATCTGCCGAAAATGGCGATAATTAAATAGAGGTGCTAGATAAACCGCTGTGCGAATTTTGAGCAGGGAGCCACGGCGGTTTACAAGTGGAGCAAAGAGCAACTTCAAAATAAGAGAGAATATCATGGATCTGACTCCCAACGACATTCGGAATTACGAGTTTTCCAACCAGATGCGCGGTTACGATAAAGAGGAGGTCGACACTTTCCTGGAGCAGGTGGCTGCGGCGCTGGATACGATGAAGCAGGAAAACCTCAAGCTGTCGATGGAAATCGATTCGGTCAAATCGCAGGTGACCGCGTTGAAGGAGTTCGAGGATACAATCAAGAACGCGGCCATCGACGCCCGGCGTAACGCCGATATGACCGTCGCCAACGCCAAAAGCGAGGCGAAGCTGATTCTTTCGAAAGCCAGGAGTGAGGCCGAGACCATTATCGCTTCCCGCTCCAAGCAGATCGGTCAGCTTGAGGGTCAGATCGCCAAGCTGGAACTGACCAAGAAATCGTACCTGAGCAAACTTCGCGGCATGATCAACTCGCACCTGGAACTCCTCGACGACATCGCCAGTGTTACTATCAAGCGCGAGTTGTCACCGGATGCAAAAGAAGACCATATCGAAGTCACCGCTTCTTCGGAGGTCGAGTCCAGCAAATTCGAGACCATTGCCACCCCGCCGTCAAATGACCGGGGCATAAAAACCGAAGAAGCCAACGCCGCCGAGCAGATTGTGCCGACCGAGGCAACGGATGGCCAGCAGCCACCGGCAGAGACGGAGACGACCGAGGAGCCGGAAAAAGATGCCTCGGCCCTCGATCCCGAACTGGCCGCCGCGCTGCAAATTTACAGCCGGCAGAAGGAGACCAAAGAGGCCGACCAGGATAAGCAGGCCCCCGATCTGCCGCCGCCCCCTCCCCTCGGACAGATCGTAGAAACCGAAACCCAGGCCGAGGACGTCCCGGACGGATTTATCACCGGTGAGGCTGAAAGCCCGGCCGCAGCCACCGGAGCCAAGGGTACCGACACCGACAGAGTGGAGGTGGGCGACGGTATGGAGCACAACGCGATTGACCCTGACAACGGCGCGGATGAGGAAAAACCGAAACAGAAATTTGACCCGGACGATCTGGCCGACGAGTTAGACAATATCGCGGCCAAGTTTGCCGAAGAGTTGGATAAAGCCGAGAAAAAATAGTCCTATCCCACCATCAAGTGAATCAAGACCGGCCACCGTACCCCTCACGGCCGGTCTTTTTTTTG
>CBFCYQ010000235.1:0-4746 GCA_965602205.1 uncultured bacterium
TGACCGGTACAAAGATGCCCCAGCCTGCTTCAGCGGCAGCCGCGCCGGCGCAGTGGGACTGGCGCAGCGAGGGCAAGGTGACACCGGTCAAGAACCAGGGGGCGTGCGGTTCGTGTTACGCCTTTGCGTCCATCGCCAATATCGAATCGAAGATGCTGATTGACGGCGGGGCGACGTTCGACTTCTCCGAGAACAACGCCAAGGAATGCAACTGGTACGACCGCAGTTGCGGCGGCGGCAATTTCATCGACGTGGCCAACTATCTCGCCAAAGAAGGCACGGTGCTGGAAGCGTGTGATGCCTACGTGGCGGCCAACGTGGCCTGCAACACGTCGTGCCTCTACCAGAAGACACTGCTGGACTGGAGAATCATCTCGGGCGGTGTGGTGCCTTCGACGGCGGCGCTCCAGCAGTATATCTATGACAACGGCCCGGTTTACACGACCATGTATACCGGTGACAGCAGCGACGCCGACTGGGAGAGCGAGTACAACAGCTATAACGGATCATACACGCTCTATTATGACGGCGACTCGTCGATCAACCACGCCGTGCTGATAGTGGGCTGGGACGATGCCCTGCCTCATGCCGACGGTACCGGCGGCTGGATCGTGAAGAACAGCTGGGGCACCGGCTGGGGAGGCACCTGCGGGTACGGCGCCGAGGGGGGCTATTTCACGATTGCCTACGGTTCGGCCAGTATAGGCATGTACTCGTCATATGTCGACGACTGGATGGACTACGACCCCAACGGTCAGTTGATGTTTCACGACGAGGGAGGCTGGACGGGTTATGCCGGGTACGGCAACACGACCGCCTGGGGGTTGTGTAAATTCGTGCCGACACAGACGCGGTACCTGACGCGGGTGGAGTTCTGGACGAACGACGCCACGACCGACGTTGATGTTTACGTGTATGATGATTTCAACGGCACGACGGTGAGCAACCTTCTGGCCAGCCAGCTCGACAATGCTTTTGCCGAAGCCGGCTACCATTCCGTGGCTCTGGATGCGGCGCCGGAGATCGGCGACGGCAACGCCATATATGCCGTGGTGAAGATTACCAACGCCAGCTTCACCTCACCCCTGGCGCTCGACACCCAGGGGCCGAACCTGACCCAGACGACCTACATGAGTTTCAGCGGCGGCTCCGGCACCTGGTTGGACGTGGGCGTCAACTATGCCTATGACCTGGGCATCCGGGCGCGGTTCAGCCCGACGTTCAGCCTTTCGGTCGATGATGCCGACGGATCGCTGCCGGACGGTTTCCGACTTTCGCAGAACTATCCGAATCCCTTTAACCCGGCGACGATTATCAGTTATTCGGTGCCTCGGCGCAGTCATGTCGAGATCGCGGTTTTCAACCTGCTGGGCCAGAGAGTGAAAACACTGGTCAGCGAATCGAAAGCGGCGGGGAGTCACTCGGTGGCGTGGGATGGCACGGACGCAACCGGCCAGGAAGTGGCCAGCGGCGTGTATCTTTACCGCCTTGTTGCCGGTGAAATCGTGAAATCGGAGAAAATGCTCCTGCTCAAATAGTCTCTTTCGGGGAGTGCGGAAAACCGGAAGGCCGCTCACAGTGTGGGCGGCCTTTCTGATATGAAAGCGATCGAAATCGCGGGGGCGGAGAGAGTACGGGCGGTTTAACATTTTGCCTGACAAACCGAATAGAATGAAGTAGGATAGCAGTATCGTCGCCCGAAGCGTCGAGTAATATAGACCAAATGAGTATACACAAACCATGTGTGGCATAGCCGGGTATTTTCAACTGGAAGGCAAAACGCCGCCCGACCGGGACCTGATCGGGAGGATGGTGAACGTTATCCGTCACCGCGGCCCGGACGAGTTCGGCGCGTTCATGGACAGCAAGTGCGTGCTCGGCCAGGCGCGTTTGTCGATTATTGACCTGGCCGGCGGCTCGCAACCGATGGCCAACGAAGATGGTACCGTCTGGATAACATTCAACGGCGAGATTTTCAATTATGTTGAACTGCGCCCGGAACTGGAAGAGCTGGGGCACCGCTTTCGGACGCACTCCGATACCGAGGTTATCATCCACGCCTGGGAGCAGTGGGGCAAGGATTGCCTGGAGCGGTTCAACGGCCAGTTTGCCTTCGCGATCTATGACCGGCGGAAGGAAACGCTTTTTGTCGCGCGCGACCGGCTGGGTATCAGGCCACTTTTTTACACGATTCACAACGGCCGGTTTTATTTTGCGTCGGAGATCAAAGCGATCTTCTGCGATCCGACCATTCCCCGGCGGCTTGACCTTAAGGGATTGGACGAGACCTTCACCTGGTGGACGAGCGCCCCGCCGCGCACGGCCTTCGAGAACATCAACGACCTGGAGTCCGGCACCTACCTTGAGGTTAAAAACGGCCGCACGAGCACGGGCCGGTACTGGACGATGAGTTACCCGGAGACGTTCGACCGGCAGCGATCGGTGGCGTCGTGGGCGGAGGAGTTGCACGCCCTGATGGTGGATGCCGTCCGCCTGCGGCTGCGGGCCGACGTGCCGGTCGGGGCTTATCTTTCGGGCGGTCTGGATTCCTCGGTGACGACGGCCCTGATCAAGCACTTCACGACCACGAAGCTGGAGACATTCTCAATCGCCTTTCGCGACCGGGCGTACGATGAGTCGGAGTACCAGGCGCAGATGGCCGATTACCTCGGCACGAACCACCATGTAGTGCGATGCGACTACCATGATATAGCCGATCATTTTCCCGAAGTTATCTGGCACACCGAGCGGCCGATCGTGCGCACCGCCCCCACACCCCTGTATATGCTGTCCGACCTGGTGCGCGAGAACGATTTCAAGGTCGTCCTGACCGGTGAAGGGTCCGATGAGATTCTGGCCGGGTATGATATTTTTAAGGAGACGCTGATTCGTTCTTTCTGGGCTCGCAACCCGGAGTCAAAATGGCGCCCGGCCCTTTTGAAGAAGCTCTACCCCACACTGCCGGTGTCGGCCGCCAATACCGGCTACTACCTGCAGGCATTCTACAAGGCCGGGCTGGCCGAGACCGATAAGTACTACTTTTCACACATCCCGCGCATGAACACGACCACGAAGATAAAGGATTTCTTCACCGGCGAGGTCAAAGAGCGAATCGGCGGCTATGACTCGGTAGCGGCGTTCGGCCATGATTTGCCGGAGGGTTTTTTCCGGTGGCACCAGATGGTGCGGGCGCAGTATGTCGAGGCGCGTTCTTTGCTGGCCGGTTATATCCTGTCCTCACAGGGAGACCGTATGTCGGCGGCCCATTCGGTCGAGGGGCGGTTTCCTTTCCTGGATCACCGGGTCGCCGAATTTGCCGCCGCCATCCCGCCATGGCTGAAAATCTTCGGTCTGAACGAAAAATACGTCCTCAAAAAAGCCATGGTCAAGGAACTGCCGCCGAACATCATCGAACGGGTCAAGCAACCCTACATGGCGCCGGATGCTAACAGCTTTGTACAGGCCGACTCGCCCGAGTATGTGCGGGAGATGCTGTCTTTCGAGAGCATCAAAAACGGCGGTATTTTCAACCCGGTTACGGTCGGCAAATTGCATGACAAGTGCCGCCGGATGGCTCAGAAGCGTCTATCATTCAAGGACAATATGTCCTTCATCGGAGTTCTCTCCACGCAACTGCTTATTGACAAATATATTGACCATTTCGAGCGTCCGCCCTGCCCCGCCCGAGATTCATTCACGGTGTGGGAGGACATGAGCGAGACAGTTCAATAATCTCGTCAGCGGCAGTAGTAGTCCTGAGTCTTCTAATCCCGTTATTCGTTATAAGCAGGGTCGCCGCCCGAAACCCTCTTGTCTCGGTGCAGTTCCCCCCGGCGCCTCGCCCTGCCAAAGACCATCATCACCTGCAAAAATCAATCACTCGGCTGTCGCCACCTCCTGCAACTTATTGCGAAAGAGCGGATTATGACCGTATCGCGGCGAGGCTCCTCACCTCCCCTGTCCAGGCCCGGCCCCGCGCCGAAAAAGAGCGAAACAATCCGCCATCAAAAGCGTTATAGTCCTCAATAATCAATTACATCGGTGTATTAAGTCCATTTAAGGGTTTTTGATACCGCCACCAAACCGTAAGATTCGGAGCCAGGAGAGATATGAAAAAAGCAGGGTTGATCAATTTCACGGCAGCGCTACTGGTAATTATTCCGGCCACCCACCTGCCGGCCCAGGGGCCGCCGCCGACCCTGGTGACCACTGAGATGGTCACCAGTCTGGAGTTTCACGACCAG
Source organism: uncultured bacterium (assembly GCA_965602205.1). Classification (GTDB taxonomy): domain Bacteria; phylum Zixibacteria; class MSB-5A5; order GN15; family FEB-12; genus DAOUUR01. The sequence goes on from CBFCYQ010000235.1 coordinate 4,245, forward strand.
CTAACCCTCATCGGCCGCACCGAGGCAAAAGTCCACAGCCGGATTGTTTCCGAGGTGTCGGGACGGGTGACAAGCATCGACGCCGAGGAGGGCAACGCCATCGCGCAGGGGCAGTCCCTGGTGACGGTGGACCAGACCCAGCTCGACTTTGCCCTGAGGGCAAAACAGGCCGAAGAGAAGGAAGCCCGGGTACAGGCCGAGCTGGCCGGGACGAACCTTGAACGCGTCGAAGAACTATCCGGTCAGAAGCTGGTCTCGGAAACGACCGTCGATTCGGCTCGCGCCTGGGTGAATATAACCGCCGCCCGCTTCGAGCGCCTGCGCGCCGAGCGGGAGAAACTGGCGCATGACCTGGAAAACTGTGTTATTAAGGCCCCTTATAGCGGCTATACGTTGCATCGGCTGGTCGATGTCGGGGAGTGGGTAAGTCCCGGCACGCCGGTCTACGAGATGCTGGATCTTTCCGAGATGAAAGTCACGGTCGATCTTCCGGAGAGGTATT
>CBFCYQ010000236.1:0-4736 GCA_965602205.1 uncultured bacterium
TTGACCTTCTCCATCGGCTCTTTCTCCTTTCCGGCTCCTTCCTGGGAGCCCCCTTGTGCCTACGAAAAAGAAACTCTATCAAAACCCCATCACGATGAATGAGGCCGCAATCTGTGTCAGGCTATTAAAAAGGGCCACGACCCTTGTGCGCCGCGCCCCGGGCAAGTATATGAAAGAACTGCGAATCTGGAAACTATTTTTTTGTTTTCATCCGGAATAACAGCACCGTATGCAGGATGACCACCAGCGAAAAAACATACGCGGTGTAACGATGCAAACTCAGAAGCACCTCCTGCCAGTGCGTCCCAACCAGCGGATACATGCTCAGGAGAATCGACAAACCCAGCGGTAACACCAGAAAGATGATCAGCCAAAAAGTGATTTTCTGTCCGAGGCCGGAGCTTCTGCGCGGCGCCGTCTCGTCGGTTCCTTCGGTCAGGGCAACGCGTTGGACGAGGCGCTCGAACCAGGGCAAGTCGCCGGGCGTGAAACGGCATTGGCGTGCCCACATCACTGCCAGAATCGCCAGGCAGCCCGCAAAAACCGGCGCAAACGTCGCATGGACCATCACCAGATAGCCCGAAATATGCTCGCCCAAAACAAGAACCGGATAAAAACCGGTCAGCGCCAATACCACAAAGGAAAACAGTGCTACCAGGTAGACCAGTATCCTTAAAAGGTCCACGAGGCTTCGTCTTTGTCTCGACATCTTCTCAGGCATATCACTCACATGATTGTAAAGGGATTAATCATTAGTTCCGCCCAGGACCTTCACCACACAACCCAGGGCCTTGAGCGCGTAGGACAATAACACGAGCGCCATGACAGCGCTCGAACCGAGCACCACGATCTTCATCATGGGGCGAAACACAAACGAAAAAGCGAACGCCCAGGCGTACAACGGTTCAACGTCCTGGAAATCCACCATCTTCTTCGCCTGCCGATCCGCCACAACGGGGGTGTCGATAGTCACGTCGCCGAAGAAGAAGGGTGCATCCGTGTCGTGGCAATCGGTGCAATAACGGATACCCAGGGACTGAGCGGCGGGTCGGACCTCGTGTCCGATAGGCCACATATATGGTTTGGCCACGGGGTGGTCCGCCTGTTCGCTCAACTTTCCGGAATCGTCCAGGCTGTAGAGTTTGCCGCCGCTGATATAAACGGCCTTTCCTTCCAGAGAACCGGCGGATGTCAGCGAGGTCAAACCTTGAACGATATGGTCCGCCGTCAAATCGGGCCAGTCGCCCGAGAAGGGGAGCTCTTCTTTCTCGAATAATCCGCCGATGACTTTTTTGACGGTATCGAATGCAATCGGCTCGACCTGCTCGTCCTTGAGCACACCCCAAAACGCCGGCCAAACAAGCTTGTGCGGCGCGATCTTGCCGTCCTCCTGTACAGCAAACACAGGGGAGGCAATGTGCGGAAGCATCTCCGGGGCCTTATTCACGTTGGGCGTTCCGAGACGATGAGCCATCGAGGTCTTGGTCGCATGCGGCTCGGCTTTCGGCCACGGACCCGAGTGACAGGCCGTGCAGGTGAGTCGCTCGAAGTGCACCGGCGGCAGACCGAGGTGCTCGGGAACCGGGGCGCCCAAACGCCCGCCGTCCGGATCGGAGGAAGATTTGTCGCCGAGGTGACAGCCCTCACAGGAGGAGGTCACGGCCAGCTTACTGGCTGAATCCTTTTCTTCGCCGGGGTATCCGCGAATGATATTATGGGCGATCCCGTTACGATGACAATCCACGCAGGTCATACCCGCCTTCATGTGAATATCCTCATCGCAATGCCACTTCTCGGTATGTCCCTCGCCGATATAAAGGTTCGAGTGGCAGAAGTAGCACCGTTGCGAAGGAACTTCTCTATGGAGGTCGAAGAACACGGTGTTCTCGTAGTCGAACACGTTGTCATGATACGTGATCATCGGCGGCTTGGTCTTCCCGCTTTGCGCCGATTCCACCGAGAAGGGATCATACGGATCGTACATTTCATCCATATCGTCGGCGGAACCGGTGACCGTGGCCAATCCGGAAGAGGCCGCGGCGGCCCAGCGGAAATTCCCCCGGCTGACTTGCACGGCGTATCCGACGGGACTGCCCTGGTCCTGTCGCGGATCCCCGTTATGACAACTCAGGCAGTTGACTTCCAGCTTGCCGGAGACGTACTGACGCATCACCTCATCCGGATCGTCCGTCTCTCCGGGACCCCCGCCCGGCATTTGCCGGCCGAAGATCTTGGTGAACGCGCGGTCGCTCAGGCCGAACGGCGCCGGCTGGTACGTCCCCTCCCAGAAGCGATAGGAAAGCGGAATCTGCGTGCCCGTTCGCGCATCGACGTAGAGCCACGGCTGGCCCGGCCGACCATGCACGACGTTCGGATCGACCGCGTTGAAGTGCCAGCCGCCCGAGATCATCCCGTAGGTGTGACATTCGCCGCAGGTCTGTTTCATGGAAAAAGGCAAAAGCACCTCTTCCTCGGGATTGATGTTCGGATCTACCTTGATAGCTTCGTCGCCTTCCTCGCTCGGCTCGGCGAGCAGCTCGATGCGGTGAATGGGATGTGCCCTGCTGCCGTCGCTTTCGTCGCCCAGAAGCTGGGCCTCGGTTTTAGCCACCCCGGCGACAAGACACAACGTCAGCACACATAGAACGCCTCTGAATATCCATCCTTTTTCCAAGGTATGCTCATTCCTTCCTTCTGTACAACAATTTCTGAATATTTCAGTTTCAAGAGTTCTGTAAACTTGAAGGTTTCCTCAAACGAGGCCCTACGCTTCAAAATCACTGGGCTTAAATTCCAGCTTTCTGCCGACCTCGACCGCCTCATTGACCTTCAACACCGTCACGGCCGTCTCATATCCGACCTCGGCGGGACAATTGAGCTTGGCTTTGCCGCGAATGGCATCGAAGAAATTCTCAAGGTGCGGCTGGTGGTACGGCTTGTTGTCCATCGTGACCGGGATGTCATAGCTGGGCGGCTTCGGCGACTCACGCACGTCGAGAACCGCATCGCCGGCGGTCTTCTCCGCTTCCGGCTCCACCGGTTCCTTGATAAAGCCCATCTTGACCCACTTTTGCCAATTCTCGGCGGGGACCCAGGCTTCGCGGTAAACCGTGCCGCGCCCGGCGGCTTCCGAGATGACCAGCGAGCCCTCGTCTCCCATGAAGGTCTCGAAGTATCCTTGGCTGCTGTTGGTCGTGATGGTCTGGTAAAACGCCCGGACGGTTCGGTCGCCGACTTTGTACTCGTAAATGGCAAGAACGTGGTCGTACCAGTCGTGTCCCTTCCAGTAGTCGACGCCGCCGCTGGCCATGACCGCCGTGGGATTGGCGCCCAGGAACCAGCTATAGATGTCAATCTGGTGTGAGCCGAGATCGACGATCGGACCGCCCCCGAGACCCTTGTACCAGCGCCAGTTTCTAAACTGCTGCATGGAATCGAATCCGAATTTTTCCAGCGTGGGCTGGTCGATCGGAGCGTTCTTGGGAAAACCAAGGTCTTCACAGGCCGCTTTGCTTCGGTTCCACTGCCCGTTGATGGTGCTGATCTTGCCCAGTAGCTTGGCGCCGTCGATTAGTTTCTCGTAGCAATGCCTATAGCGCGGATTACTACGGCGCTGGTGGCCGATCTGGAGCAGCTTATCGGCCTCCTTGGCCGCTTCGACCATCTTCTTGGCGCCTTCGAGGGTATTGGACATCTCTTTTTCGCAATAGACGTTCAGCCCGGCCTTGAGGCAGGCCACCGTATGCTCCGAGTGCAAGTAGTCCGGCGTGGCAACAATCACGGCATCGAGATCTTTCTCATTGGCGAGCATCTCCTTGTAATCCACGTACGTATTGTGATCGTGGCGGTAGGCCTTGAGCATACGCGAAACGCGCCTTTGATTGTATTTCGTCCAGATGTCGCAGACGGCCTTGAAACGGATGCCGGGAATGTTCCGACAGGCGTTCATTAAGACCTGCCCCTGGGCTCCGGCCCCTAACAACGCGACGTTAATGGCATCTGCTTTGGCGGCGCCGACTCGGGCCAAAAACGGCGAAAAAGCCAAACCCGCCCCCGCCGCCGCGGTCGAACGCAGAAAACTACGTCTGTTTATCTCGTTACCCATTCTTTGATCGTTCATAGTCCTTCTATCAACTCCAAAAAGTGAACAATTTCATTTTCAAATAGACGGTCGTGCAATATAGCACCAGACCATCCTACTGTCAAGCGCACCTAACGTTTTTTGTTTTCGCGGAATCCACAACCACCGCAGCTAAAATGCCTTACGTCGGCGCTGTCGCCCGCGATGGCAGCTATTGCTTCAACGGTTTCACGACAATATTCCGATAGGCCACAGGCCCGTGGTTGCCCTGGAACATCAACGGGCCGGTCGTGGCCTCTTTGCCAACCACGCCGCCGGGCGTTTGCTTCGGCATCTCCAGGTTCTTGTGGAGCACCTGGCCGTTCAGTTCGACCTTGAGGAACTTCGCATTGGCCGTCTTATTGCCACCCGCGAACCTGGGAGCCTGCCATTCGATAATATACTTCTGCCACTGGCCCGGCCTCAGACACGCATTAACCGGCGGTGGATTGGCGCCGTAAATCGCGCCCATGTCGCCGGGACCCATCTTCTGCCGGCCCCAACTGTCCAGCACCTGGATCTCATATTCGCCCATCACATAGACGCCCGAATTGGACCCTTGGGGTACCATCAGTTGCAGCTCAATCCGGCAGTCGCCGAACTTGGCCTCGGAGTA
>CBFCYQ010000237.1:0-4734 GCA_965602205.1 uncultured bacterium
ACACCAGACAGATTGTCGTTAGAACGACGCTTAATCGGACAATTGGCCGCATTTTTGCCTCCCTTGAAGGGCCTATTTCAATATACCATACTTGTCCGATTTGGCAACGAAACAAGGCGAATCCAGAGGCTCAAAAGACAGTTTCATCCGTCTTCTGACGGCCGCCCGGCGATGTTGTCAGGGAGGCCATAACTCATTTAAAGTCAACAGGATAAATCATGTTTTTTGCTTGCCAAAGAATTGAGAAAGTGTTATTTTACGGTCTTGGTATAAGGGTCATTATGAACTACGGAAACCGGCCGTCGAAAGGGCGCACGCAGCCGAAACCGCTAGGCGGTATCATCGATAAGGTGGTGCGGTCGCTGGGCCTTTCCAGAAACTATAACGGGTGGTTGGTGGTTTCCCGGTGGCCCCAGATAGTCGGCGAGGGGATCGCCGAGCAGGCGAAAGCTGTTCGTTATGATGAGGGGACCATTTTTGTGGTCGTCCCGGACGCTTCCTGGCGGCACAATCTGTCGTTGGAGACCGAGCGGATATTGAAAAAGATTCATACTCTGCCGTACGGGAAAGGCGTAAGACAATTGCGGCTCGTGAGCGGTGAGAAAGGAACAGGAGACGATGGCGACTGAAATAGAGGACCTGACGAAGATGAAAGATGCAAAGGAGCCGATCGCAGGCCATAAATACGACGCCACGACTATAAAAGTGCTGCAGGGTCTGGAGGCGGTACGCCGCCGGCCGGCCATGTATATCGGTGATGTCGGACAGCGCGGTCTTCACCATTTAGTCTACGAGGTTGTCGATAACTCGGTCGACGAGGCCATGGTGGGCTTTTGCGACTACGTGATAGTCGAGGTAGGCAAGGACGGGTCGGTCACTGTGACCGACAACGGCCGCGGTATTCCGGTGGAAATGCATCCCGAACAAAAGGTTTCGGCGCTTGAGGTGGTAATGACCACTCTCCACGCGGGGGGCAAGTTCGACCACGATAGCTACAAGGTTTCCGGTGGCCTTCATGGAGTCGGAGTCTCGGTGGTAAATGCCCTATCCGAGTGGTGCTGGGTAGAAGTGTCCCGCGACGGTGATGTATACCGCCAGGAATACAAGCGGGGTGCGGCCAAGGGTAAAGTGAAGAAGGTGGGCAAGCGCAAGAAAAGCGGCACCAAAACGTGCTTTTTCCCCGATGCCGAGATTTTTTCAAGAACGGATTTCAAGTTTGATATTATTGCCTCGCGTCTGCGGGAATTGGCATTTCTCAACCAGGGTCTGAAGATAGACCTGGTCGACCACCGTATCGATAAAGAAGTCACTTTTTTCTACAAGGGCGGTCTGGCGGCGTTCGTGGAGTATCTTAACGAGAACAAGGCCACCCTGTTCAAGAAACCGATTCATTTCACGAAGATGAACGGCGACGTCCAGGTGGAGATAGCCATTCAGTACAACGATGGGTATGCCGAATCGGTGCACTCCTACGTGAACAACATTAACACCATCGAAGGTGGCACGCATCTTACCGGTTTCAGAACCGCGCTGACTCGTTCGATCAACAACTATGCCGCCAAGTACAACCTCTTGAAAAAGGAGAACTTCGCCCTTTCCGGTGATGACAGCCGGGAGGGTCTCACGGCCGTCATATCGGTGCGGGTGCGCGACCCGCAGTTTGAGGGTCAGACCAAGACCAAGCTGGGTAATTCCGAGGTAAAGGGGATAGTCGAGCACGTCACCAATGATTACCTGGGGTCTTTCTTCGAGGAGAATCCTTCGGTCGGCAAGAAGGTGGTGGAGAAAATTGTTTCGGCGGCCATGGCACGCGAGGCGGCCCGCAAGGCGAAGGAACTGACGCGCCGCAAGACGGCCCTGGACAGCGCCGCCCTGCCGGGCAAGCTGGCCGACTGCTCCCTGCGCGACCCGGAATCCTGCGAGATTTACATTGTCGAGGGTGATTCGGCCGGAGGCTCGGCCAAGCAGGGGCGCGACCGGCGCTCGCAGGCGATTCTGCCGCTACGGGGCAAGATTCTCAATGTCGAGAAGGCCCGTATCGACAGAATCCTGGGGAACGAAGAGATTCGTACGATTATAACCGCCCTGGGCTGCGGTATCGGAGAGGAGTTTAACTCCGATAAAGTCCGATATCACAAAATCGTCATCATGACCGATGCCGACATCGACGGTTCCCATATCCGTACCCTGCTGTTGACTTTCTTCTTCCGTTACATGCGGGAGTTGATTGACCGGGGATATATCTATATTGCCCAGCCGCCGCTTTACCGTTTAAAACACGGCAAGAGCGAGCACTATGTTTACAGCGATGAGGAAAAAGACCGGATGCTCAAGCAACTGCCCAGCACCGGCGTGTCGGTGCAGCGCTATAAAGGACTGGGAGAGATGAATCCCGAACAGCTCTGGAAGACGACGATGAACCCGGAAGTGCGGACCCTGTTGCAGGTCACTCTTGACGACGGTGCCGAGGCCGATCATCTCTTCACGGTGCTGATGGGCAGTGAGACGAAGCCGCGTAGCGAATTCATCCAGGAGAACGCCCAGTACGTGCGGAATCTTGATATCTGAGCCGTGGCCGGGTCCGACCGGCGGCATACGACGCAACGCCTAGAACCCGGTCGCAAGGTGCAATGAACTTGAACATAAGCCGGTCATCCCGATTCGGGGTGACCGGCTGTATTGTTTAGAGTCACCCCGGAATCGGGGCGCACATCGCCAGGTCGCAGTCTACGGGCATGCCGGAGGTGCCGGGCCGGTAGGGATGCCGAAAAGGTAACTAAGAAGATAACCAACATCGGAAATGTTGACCTTTTCCTCGGAATCGCCGTTGGCGTTACCCTCCTCCCAGCAGGGCGGCTCCGGTCCGATAGGCGAAGCAAAGAGGAAATCCAGCAGGTAACCGACGTCGGATATATTGACCTTGTCTTCAGCGTCGCCATTGGCGTTACCCCGGTCGTACAGGCAGCACTTGGAGGCGTACAGGGCGAAGGTGCGAGAATAGTCGGAGTAGCCCCCGCCGTCGAACACGCGAAAACGCCAGTAATAAACTTTATCTTCCGTTAGGGGTGCGGGAATACTGTAGGCGGGCTGGGCCAGTCCCGTCAGGTTGTAAAGAGGCGCAGAAAAGAAGTAATCGCTGTCGACCTGGAGATCATAACTCACGGGCGAGGGGTACTGGGCGGCCAGGATGCTCCAGTCGAGTTGCGGTGTCAGGCTGCCCGAAACCTGCCCGTTCGGCGGCTGGATCGAGGACGGTTCTTCGACGGTGTAGTAGAAGACGATGCTGTCGACCGGAGGCCCAAAAAGAGATTTGGCGGTCATCATGGTCTGTACGTAATCCTGAAAAATCTGGACCTGGTAGGTGCCGTCGATTCTGATACCGATGGAAAACGGTTCCTCATCGTCTTCGCCCGGGCGCCGATCGATGTCGATGACGTATTCCCCGTCCTTCAGGTTGAAATCATAAGATTCTTCATCGAGCGAGCCGTCACCGTCGGCATCGAGACGCCGGTAGTCGGCCCCGGCCACGGTCTGGTAGTACTGTGAGATGACGAAGCCGTCGGGGTTGGTTACCTCCAGGGAGACGCTTCGATACCCGGTGACGACCATTTCATCGAGTGATTCCGTGGTGCCGTCGCCCTGGTCGATGGCGGCCAGCAGATTATCTCCGTCAGGGCCACCGGCGACGAAGTCCGGGTTTCCGTCACGGTCGAGGTCCAGCGTTCCCAGGGCGTAGGTCATGTCGGTCCCGGCCTCGAGTTCGAGCAAAGTCGGCTCGCCGAAGTAGCCCGCGCCGTCGCCTAAATAGATCTCCAGACGCTGGTAGGTGCCGTTGGCAATGATAATATCCATAATACCATCGCGGTCCGCATCCTGCACCACGAGGTCGTAAGCGTGGCCGGCGAGCATAATGGACGAAAATACAGTGATGTCGCTAAGGCCGTTCCCCAGGCCTACCCAGATGGCACTGCTGTCGGTCACGGCCGAAAAAGGCTGCACGAAGGCAAAATCAATGTCGCCGTCGCGGTTGAAGTCGGTGATGGCGCTCACCGACGGTTGATCCAGGACCGGCGTGGCGGTGTATTCCGCGGCGCTCTGTGCAAACGACCCGGTTCCATTGTTGGTGTAGATTTTGGCCGAGTCGGCGTAAATCACCAGGAGGTCATCATAGCCGTCGCGGTCGAAATCACCGGCATTGGCAATATCGAAACTGAACGGGAGGGTACTGCTCGAACTGTACTGGCCGTCGCCGTCTCCAAACAAAACCGTGTTCGGGGCATAGGCGATGTCATTGATATAATCGTCGTTGAACAGGCCGATCGCCACAGAGGGGGGATTGTCTTCCGCCGGGGTCGAGGGGCCGGTCAAGGCGGCGCGCCAGGGTGCTGGCGAACTGGCCGGGATGCTGTCGGCGGAGAAAAGGCGGCTGCCCTCATTGAGCAGTATATACACGTAGCCCGGATTGACGGCCACAATATCCAGAAGTGTATCGGCGTTCAGATGATCGACGGCGACCGTAGCCCCGCTTATGTCGAGATATTTCTCGGCTGCGGCCAGCGTGTCGCTGGCGTCACCATATGAGACAAAGAGGCCGATATCGGCGGAGGATGAGAAGATCAGGTCAACATAGTTGTCGCGGTCCAGATCGGCCGTGCAGGCATTGTAGACATCGGCCGAATCGACAGCGGCAACGGTGTAAGGCTGCGGCTCCTCGGGTACTTCGAGTCCGGGTCG
>CBFCYQ010000238.1:0-4705 GCA_965602205.1 uncultured bacterium
AGCGTTAGAGGTTTTCAGGAATGGCCAGAAAATGCTGTACCGGGTACATGGCAAGCCGGACAAGGAAAAGTTGCAGGACTTCTCTCAACTGATGTCGCGAATGGGCTACAGTTTCCCGGTCTCGGATACTATCAAGCCGATTCAGTTCGGGCGTTTTCTGGACCGGATCAAGGACGCCCCCGAAGCAGAGTTCATCAATGAACTCCTGCTGCGGTCGATGCAGAAGGCCGTTTACCAGGGGGAAAACATCGGTCATTTCGGGCTGGCCTTCTCACACTACACGCACTTCACTTCGCCCATCCGCCGGTACCCTGATCTGGTGGTGCACCGTCTGCTGCGCAAGCTCAAGCGGGGCCGCTATCCGGCGGCGTTCGCAAAAAAGGTCGGCGGCGTCATCGATCATGTCGGTCAGCACTGCTCGGAGACGGAGCGCGTCGCCGAGGCCGCCGAGCGGCAAGCCATCAAGGTCAAGCAGGTCAGTTTCATGGCCAAACACGTTGGTGACGAGTTTGAGGGCGTTATTTCCGGTGTGACCGGTTTTGGCTTTTTTGTCCGGCTGGACCGCATGGGAGTCGAGGGGATGGTGCGCATCTCGGCCATAGACGATGACTATTATCACTTTGACGACAAGCAGTACCGCCTTGTTGGCCGTCGGGCCGGCCACGTGTACCGCCTGGGAGACAAGGTGCGAGTGGGAGTGCTGAGCGTTGACAAAGTGAAAAGCGAAATAGATCTCTTCCTGCCGGCGGACAAAAAGAAGGGCACGAAGAAGTCTCCTCCGGCAGGCAAGCGGGGCAGGCAAAAGACCGTGGCAGTATCAGGCGTGACCAGGCGTAAAACGGGAACGAGGGCGAGAGGAAAGAGGAAATAAGGCCAGACCATGATTAGCAGAACGGCCATTCTGGCGGATCGTGACGGTCCCGGCGGAGTCGGTGTGGACTGGCAGCAGTTCGGGACAGTCGTCGAAGAAGTTTCTGAACTCTATCAACTCGCCAAGGAGAGAACGCTCGACCTGATCATCGTCGGTCAACGCCGAACGGATTTAAAGGCGGCGGTGGCCACGAGGATAAGGCGGCACAACGGTCTGACGGAGATCTGGAAGGTTGTCGCCAGCGATCTTGAAGTTACGCCGGAACCCGACCACGTTGACGGGCTCATTCCGATAGACCTCGGACACGAGGGCATTTCCCTGAAAATTGCCCACATCCTGAGGGCAAAGGAACTGCTCAGCCAGTACCGGATGGTCGGTCGTTCGCAGAAGATAAAGGCGGTTGCCGAAACGATTGAGCGCATCGCGCCGACCGACGTGGCCGTGCTGATTGTCGGCCCATCCGGGTCGGGCAAGGAATTGGTGGCGCGCGCCATCCACCGCAATTCCAGCCGTGGCGACCAGCCATACGTGACTATAAACTGCGGCGCCATCGCGGAGGGCATTTTAGAATCGGAGCTTTTCGGTCACGAGAAAGGCGCTTTCACCGGCTCCGTCGCCAAGCGGGACGGCCTTTTCCACAAGGCCGACGGCGGCACCATATTTCTGGATGAAATAGGCGAGACCAGACCCGATATGCAGGTCAAACTGCTTCGTGTTCTGGAAGACGGGACTTATTATCCGGTCGGTTCTTCCGTGGCAAAAACGACCGACGTGAGAGTTGTCTCCGCCACCAATCGCGACCTGGCAGAGGCGATTGAAGAAAGGCAATTCCGGGAGGATCTTTATTTTCGCATAGGCGTGGTCAAGCTGGTTTTACCGCCGCTGCTGGAGAGAAAGGAAGATATCCAGCCGCTTCTGCATCATTTTTGGGCCAAGGACTCCAAATTCAGTTACACCGACTCGGCCCTGGAGCTTCTAATTAAGTACGACTGGCCGGGCAACGTACGTCAGTTGAAGAACTTCACCGACCGGATGGCGGCCCTGAAAAAAGAAGGGCTGGTCGACGAGAACGACGTTCATAGATTTATCGAGGAACAACATGTTACAGCCTCAAACCTGCCTGTATCCACCGGCAAGACAGTCGAGGAGGCTGGTCAGGAACTGATATACAGGGCCATTATCTCACTGGGAAACGAGATCAGGTTGCTCCGGGACCTGATTACGGCGCATCTGCCCGCCGAGACGCGTGAGACGGCCTATCCGGAGGAATCCCTCACGGTGGAACGGGGGATAACCGTAGAAGAAATGGAAGGGAAGCTCGTGGAGCAAGCTCTGGCCGAGTCCGGGGGGAACCGGAAAGAGGCTGCCCGCAAGTTGGGCATTGGGGAGCGGACGTTGTACCGCAAGCTCAAGAAGTACCGCTTAAGCTGAAATTGAAATTCGCAGGGGTTGTCTTACTCGTGGTGGGGCTGGCTACGGCCTCATTCTGCCAGGATTTGTCAACCGTCGTGATCCCGTCCGAGGACGAGCTGGTCGACGCTTTTATTCTGGGCGAGATCGACTATTATCAGTTTCTGGCGCTAAAAGAAATTTTGACTCACGGCATAGACTCGTCCAACATCCATCTTCTCGACGAGATCCCCAACCTGTCCTTCTTCGTAACGCCCCGGGTGACCAAAACGGATCTATTGGCCGACGAGCAGCAGGCGGCGTTCATAAAGACCGAGCCCGCCGGGGGACGGTACAGCGGATTTGTTATGTACCGGCATTATCGCGAGGTCGAGGAGCGAGGGCGCTATGGCTTTCGTAACAGCTACGGCGCGAAAGTCGGCGGCCGATGGGATTTCTCACTGCAGTTGCAGCGTGAGTACAGCGGGCGGGAACGGATTGTTGGCCGCTACATTGGATACAGAAACAAGCGTTCCCCTGTCAGAGAGGTGCGGCTGGGCAGTTACACCAGGAGGCTGGGGCTGGGCACAGTCTTCGGGTATCACGGCAAGCTGCTGGAATCATCGAACCGCATCTGCAACGAGTCGCTTTTGTTTCCGGATTACGGCGGATTCAACGGGGCTTACGGTCGTGTGGTTTCAAAAGGCATGACGGCCGAGGGCCTGGTGTCTATCCTGCGAGATTCCGACTACTCCCTCTTGTCCAACGGCCTGCTGGTGGAGTTCAACACCGGAGGCCTGAGGCCGGGTCTGCTTTTGGGGCGGAACCTCCTGCGGCGCCGGTCAACAGGCGAGACAGTTGTTGATGTGAAGTATGGCCTGACATCCCGGCTGGATTATAACGATGGTCATACCAGTTTCGAGTTCTGCCTGCAGGGCGGCGAGCGCCGGGGATGGGGGGCCGTTGTGATCGAGGGAGGGATTGACCCGGGGGCATCTCAACTACGATACGCAGGATGGTTCTACGGTAACGATTATATGGACCTGACCGGCGGCAGCAAGGCGGGCAATGTGCACTACCGCGAGGAATTGATGACCCTCGAGTTCGATTACTCCGCGAAAAGGACAGGACAGAAGGGATGCCTATTACGTTCGCTGGTGCCGCTGGACGGGGAAACGAACCTGCTTAATTCGTTTATCTACGCCATGCGCAATACCGATAGTGTAGATATACAGTTCCTGGGCGGTGTGGAGCGGATGATCCGCCCCGGACTGGTGATGAGAATCGATTATCTCAACAAATCACGGCGCCGAGCCGACGTTGCCGACGGCGAGACGATAGTCAGGCAGCGAGGCCGACTAGAAACCATATTAACTGCTGGTGATTTGCGCGTGAGAAGCTATATTGCCTATAACACCGAGACAGACAAAGATAATAACCTGTCCGTTTTCGTGAATCTAAGATTGAAGACACAAAAAACAGGTTCGTGGGATCTCTGGTCCAACGCCTCGCGAATCAATCTTGGCAGAGGTGGCATCGACTACTGGTACAGCTACGTGCGGCACAGCCAGACCCTGGATGATCATTTCGAGGCCGCGGTCAAACTCGGCCACACATATGACAGACATGCCGGCCTGAGCAACCTGACCACGTTTTCTTTTGAATTGAGGGTGGCCGTATGACTCCGTGGCGAGGATACCTGCCGGCGCTGGTGCTGGCGGTTTTGCTGGTGTCTCCCGCGACGCGGGCGGGCGTGGTCATTAACGAGATTATGGCTAACGAGCCGGGTTCGTCGACCACGCTCGAGTGGATTGAACTTTACAACGACTCGCCCAACATCTCGCTTCTGTACACTTTTTACCTGACGGTGGGCAGCACCCGGATTTCGTTCGTTACGGACTCGACGCGGCTCGACCCGTATGAGTACTACATTGTTTGTCGAAGGCTCCTGGCCTGGGGCAGCACCCCGGGTTTTGAGAGTGAATGGGGGGACAGTTCCGGTTTCTGGGGAGATACCGAGTACGAGCAATCGATCCAAACGCCGCTGGATGTTCCCTTTTCGCTGGTCAACTCGGGGGGCAGTATCCAGTTGTACAATCTTCTCAACCAGGTGCAATCGGAGTTCATCTGGTCCGAGAGCGGCAGGGACGGTTACAGTTGGGAAAGAGTCCTTCCGGCCGAGGCCGAAATAGCGCAGTCCGTCGACTGGCAGGGTTCCACGCCCGGCTTTGTCAACTCGGTGACCCCGTTCGGTAATGACCTGGCCCTTGACGACGTGCAGGTGCGGCCCCTGGGCGGCCCGGTGCGTCTGACGTTCATCGTCACCAACCGTGGTGCAACTGCCGTCACCGGCGCCGGCCTGGAACTCAGCCAGATCGTCCACGGTTTCGACGTGCCCCTGGATGTTCTCGACATCCCTGACCTCGAGTCGGGAGTAAGCGCTCT
>CBFCYQ010000239.1:0-4685 GCA_965602205.1 uncultured bacterium
AAGGACTACTCTTGCGGGTTCCTCATCAGTCAGAAATCAGGCCATAAGCTGAGAAATGGTCCAGTTCTCCGATAACAATCTTGTTCACGTAGTCGACCTTACAGGTGATGTCCTGAAAGTCACCGGTCCTCTCGTCGAACCAGCCGATACGTATGGTGGACTCATCAACACCGGTCAGGTTGGCGTCCCGGTAAGACATGGTTACCTTGACGGGCTTGTCGAAAACCAGTCCGTCCGTACCAAACTCATTATAGAAGACACCGGGATCGGGGATGCGAATGCTGAAAACCGTGTCGTTAGCCACGGCGCCGACCGGGACATCCAGAACAACGTCAAACAGGGACACCTGGCCGCCGTCCTTGGTTGAGATGACCTGCTCCACGTACAGTTCCGAGGCGGAAAGAGACGCCAGAGCCGACTCGTCAAGGGATCGCTGAAGCAGTTGCGGCTCAGTCGTTTCTTCTTCCACACCCAGCGGTCCCCTGGAACAACCGGCGGCCAAAAAGACGGCCACAAAGAGGACAGCCACAATCTTGAAGCCCACGTTGGAAAACTTAAACTGTGTCATGGAAGAACTCCTTTGCTTTGTATTGGTTTACTTCGATCTTTCAATCTCTTCGGATTGACATATGGCAAGATGGATGCCAAAGGCGCTGATTTGACATAAGTGGTTTGCCACCAACCGATTAGGTGAGCGGCGGAGTAGTGCCGGGGAAGCGGTCCAGCAATGATTTTGGAATATTACGGATCAGACGGCCGACCGGTAGGATGGGTCAAGGCCTTTGCTTTGAGAAGGTTACAGCCGAAGTTCGGTGGTGGAATGAAACGTTCCGCGTTTAACTGGAGCGTCTATTTTGTTCCACTCCCTCGCGCTCGAGGATCCGCCGCAAACGCGGACGTGATATTTTCAGAAATTTGGCCGCTTCGGACTTGTTCCAGCCACACATATTAAGAACCTGTTTGATCACGCTCTGTTCGATTTCCTGGAGAGATACGCCCTGGGGCGGTATCTCCAGGACTATCCGCCGGCGGTCGGCGGCGCTTATCCGGCCTTTGCTCAGGGCGGCCTTGACGTCATTGAGATCTATGCTATCAGCCTTGGCCAGCAATACGGCTCGCTCGATGATGTTGCACAACTCTCTGACGTTTCCGGGCCAAGCGTACTGTTGCATCTCATCCACGGCGGCTTGGTTTATCGTGAGATCCGGCTTGCCATAGATGGTTGAATAGAAGCTCAAGTAATGCTCGACAATCTCGGGAATATCCTGGGGTCTTTCGCGTAAAGGGGGAATTTCGATAGTCAAAAGGTTCAGCCGAAAATAGAGGTCCTGTCGAAACCGGCCTTCGTCTATAGCCTTCTCGAGATTGAGATTGGTGGCGGCCACGACTCGGATATCGATGTCCCTTTCGTCGACATCGCCGACACGGCGCAGTTTTTTGTCTTCCAGAATCTTCAACAGCTTCCCCTGAGCCGAGGCCGACAGATTTCCAACTTCATCCAAAAACAAGGTACCTTTTTGAGCGTATTCGAAAAGACCCACTTTTTCGGTCCTGGCGCCGGTGAAAGCTCCTTTGGCGTGGCCAAAGAGTTCGGACTCGAACAACTCATCGGGTATCGCCGAGCAATTGACCTCGACCAGGTTGTGATTGGATCTGACTCCGGTGTTATGGAGGATTTTGCATATGAGGCTTTTGCCGGTTCCGGTGTCGCCGAGAATCAGGGCGCTGGGGAAGTCAACGTCGGACAAAAGAGCGATAATCTGCCGGATTTCGGCCATCTGCCGGGATTCTCCGCGCAGGGCGGCGATCCCGAACCGTGACGTTTTGGCCTCGGGGCCGCTTTGCTTATTCTCCAGTTCGTTGAGGAAACCATCGAGCCTTTCCAGACACTGCCCGGGTGTCAGCAGTTCCGATACTCCCAGCTTGGAGACCCGCAGGGCTTCGTCCAGATTGGCGCTGTCGGATTTGCCCACCACTTTAACGTTTTCCCCCGCGGTGGCCACCGATAAGAGGAAATCGGCTGACGAAAAGACGGGGTTATCCAGGTCTACAAAAACCAGGGCTACCGACCCTTCGGTTTCAAAGAGCCTGGTGTCGCCGTACCAGCAGACAAGGTCCCGGCTGGCCGAGTGGTCCTGTTCAATCTGGCGGCGCTGTTCGGTACTGATAATATCGCCGTAGATTATTGTCTTATTCGCCATACACTACACCTTATCTTCAGATTATCGGACTGGCGGCAAGAAAGTTGAATTCGCCTCGGCGGGTGCAGCGACGTTCGGCAAAAACGAACCGCTTTCACGGACAAACTGCGGTGAAGCCCGCGCCTGTTGCCATCATGCTACCGCGCTCCCGAAAGCGGCCACCGGCCCCGCCAAGGGTCGTAACGGGCAGCCTCAGCGCACCGCTTTTTGCTTGACGAGGGGGTGCTTCGAATCTTAATCTTAAGATAGAAACATATCTCCGATAATAAGAAGTACCATTAGGACGCTTACTAACCGCTTGTGCGAGGTGGCTCAATGACTCGCTGCAATGGTATCCTTGGTCTTCTGACGGGGTTGGTTCTCATCTCTTTTGCATGCACATTCGAAGCCCCGGACGAGCCGAAGAACAACGTCCCGCAGATAACCTCCAGGGTGGAGGTGTATGCCAGGGAGAAGTTCTCCTTCAGATTTACCGTCACTTTCACCGATCCCGATGGACCTGACACGCTGGTCGTATACGAGGACTATCCGTCGTGGCTTTCGCAGTTTGCCGCCACTCTCCACGGTACGCCTCCCGACGGCACCTCCGATACTAGTTTCATGGTCGTGGTCTCGGATGGCATATCCGCCGACACGGCCAATGTCGAGGTCATCGTCATCCCCATGAACGATCGGCCGAGAATAATATCTGATGACGTAGTCGAGGCCGCCGGCGGCATGCCGTTTTGCTACCGGGTTGCCGTTGCCGACCCCGATGGACCGACCACACAGACTCATTTCCGAAATTACCCGTCGTGGCTCACTGCCGGCGCCGACAGCATCTACGGGACGCCGCCCGATGGTGCCCGTGACACGTCGTTCACGGTAACGACCTGGGACGGGTTGCTCGCCGACACCATGGGCGTCGCCATAATAGTTAACCCGGCCTTGGTTGTGTACGGTGACACGCGCACGAACCACAGCATACACGAGCGCGTCGTCGCTGCCATCATGCCGGTGCAGCCGGCCGTGGTCTTCCATACCGGCGACCTGGTGGAGGACGGCAACAATCCGAAAGACTGGTTGACGTTCAACTCGATAACAGCGGAGCTTCTGTCATCGGCAGAGTTCTTCCCGGCGCTGGGAAACCACGAGAATCAGGCGCAACTCTACTTCGACAACTTTGACCTGCCCAACAACGAGCAGTGGTACTCCGTCGACCGGAACAACATGCACTTCGTCATACTGAACACCTGCGTGGCCATCGACGTCAACTCCGAGCAGTACTCCTGGCTTGCCTCCGATCTGGCGACCATTCCCGATTCCATCAGATTCGTAGCCGTGGCTTTCCACCATCCCCCCTACAGCACCGGGCGCCACGGCACCGAAGGCGTATACCTTCAGGAAACACTGGTGCCTCTTTTCGAGGAATACGGGGTAGATATAGTCTTCAACGGTCACGACCACGACTATGAGCGGTCCTATTGCGGCGGCATCTGCTACATCGTAACCGGCGGTGGCGGGGCCAGTCTTTACGATCAGGTATACGAGCACCCGTGCAGCCGGCAATACTTGAAGATTCATCATTTCTGCAAGCTGTCGGTGGTAAGCGACACGCTGACGGTCAAAGTGTACGACATTGACGGCCGGCTGGCGGACCAGAGCGAGGTGTATCGCCGGCTACGCCAGCGGCATTGAGGACGAGAGGGGAAAACCCCCGGCTACGTTCTTCGTATCCCCTTATATCTGAAGGCTGGCCACAATTTCGGATAGCAGCCGTTCGCGATTGGTCCGGGTGATGTTGAACAGGGTCACGTCCGACCGGCGCTTACTCTGCTCAATAATTTCCCCGCCTTTGAGGGCTATGGTAGCCACTACCGGCTTTTCGGAATCCAGCAATTGTCCCAGCAGAGTCCGGAATTTGACGGAGAAACATTCCATCTTGCCGATTTCGTCGACTATGATAAGTTGGTGGCGCTGGTTGAGAAAATCGATGGTCTCCAGGAAACATTCGAAGCCGGTCACGTCCACGCCGTACCTGCCGACACGGGCCGGCCCGGCCGTGTCAACGTGAGCCAGCACGCCGCGCCGACCGTCAAGCGAGACAAGTTCAAATCCCGTTCGGACACCTTCTTGGCGCATCTCTTGTGTATAGAAGCCTGCGGAGCGAACGGACGCGAGGGCCTCGCAGAGTTTTCGGATGAGTGTCGTCTTGCCCACTCCGGGAGGTCCCGTGATAAGCACATTGGTTGGTTTCGATTTCATCAATCACCACCTCGCGGAAAAATCCAAAGCGTTGAACTCAAGGCCCGTGGCGCTCAGGTCGGAGCGATATTCGTCACCCGTCTCAGTCGCAACCTGCGGCTTCGCCTGCCGCCTATCCCGGCCTGGCCAATTCACGGCGCAGAAAACCCTCCAGTTCGGGATGCCGGAATACGTAGCCGGAAGCCTGCAGCTTCCTGGGGACGACCCGCGCACTGGCAAGGAGTAATTCGTCGGCCATCT
>CBFCYQ010000240.1:0-4647 GCA_965602205.1 uncultured bacterium
ACGAGGGTGACTCTCTGCTGTCCCTGGGTAGTTTCCTAGCCCCCTCTACCCAACCAGAGTAGCGCCCTCTTTTTTGAGAATTTGCCGCTTCGGCAACCCCCCTGACAGTAAGAGGATAACGGCCACGGTCGAGAACGATCGTTGTGTTCCGCATGTGCGTGCCGACGGTTTTCTCGCATTAAACCCGTGTTTACCCAAAAAAAAAGCCGCTCCGGCAGGAGCGGCCTATCTTGACGTCACTGAGGACGTTATGCTTTTTCTATACAATCAACCGGACAAACCGCAACACACTGCGGTCCGTCGTCCTGATCTTCGCATTCATTGCAGGTTTCCGCGCTGATGACATAAATGTCACCCTCGGAGATAGACTCTGTGGGACATTCCGGCAGACAGAGACCACAAGCGGTGCACTCGTCGGTTATTGACATCGCCATGACCAATTCCTCCAAAAAAGGTTCGGTTTCAAGTTGCAGCGACAATATATAATATAAATGCGACCCAACACAACAAAATTTTTGTGCCTCCTCACATCAATCGCCCCACGTAATATCAGCCCTTCAAACAGGTTACAAAGCCAACCGGGGAGAGTATCGCGAGTGATTCTATCCCATTTCCCGGCCCACGGGTTGAGTCAAAAAAAGCGGCCACCCTGCTAAGAGGGTGGCCGCCGAGTTGTCACGTGTATGATCGGATTTACGGATACGGACAAACTTTCGGTTGCGGTCCTGGTGGAATACCGAACAGCCAGGCCAAAAGGTAGGATACGTCGGACACGTTGACCTTCTCCGTTAGATCACCGTTGGCGTTACCCTCCTCCCAGCACGGTGGAGGCGGGCCTATCGGAGTGCCAAACAGGAATGTCGTCAGGTATGTAACATCAGAGATGTTTGCTTTATCCAGCGGATCGCCGTTGGCGTTACCTCTGATAACCAGACAACACCAGGTGTCCGGGTTCTGACAGGTGCAGTCGACCGGAGGCGTTCCGCCGCTATAGACGTGTGCGGTCAGGTAGTGCACGTCGCCCCAGTCGATATCGCAGTCGCCATCGGGGTCACCGTTGGCCAGCGGACTGGGTGCCGGGCCGGTGCCGCTCATGAACGCCGTCAGGTAAATTACATCCGAACCGTCAATCGCCCCGTCGGTGTTGGCGTCACCCGGCATCTGCTGATCACAGGTGTCACCCTCGGCATAGATCGAGAAGGCCAGATCAATCGACTCTCCAATCCATGGATGCCCCGGCGGGTACCGCAGCTCGTACCATGGCAGGTCTTCCGGATTAACCGGCTCCCTGGCGTAGATCCAGCAGCCGTCGTCGTTCCAGTGATTAACCGAGGTCTTCCAGCCAAAGAAAGCCTCCGGATCGGCCGGGATGGCCTGCACGTCAAGCCAATAGATCACAGGATCCTGCGGCGTACCCGCCTGCGTGAACCACGATGGGTCGAGGTAGAAGATGTACTCGTAGCACCGGCTGTCCGCATCGGCGGTGTAGACTTCGGGAGGCTCGAACCATCCCTCCTCAAGCTCATCAGCATAAAGCTTCACCTCGAAACGCGGCTGACCTGCCCAGAGCAGTTCGCCGGGCATGCTCCAATCGCCATACTGGTTCTTGTCGGCCGGAACATCAGCGTGGATGCTGAGCGTGAAGCTCACGGCCGTGGAATCACCATTCGGCAGGTAGTCGTAGTACCAGGATCCCCAGACATGTATCTCAAGAAGCGCTCCGGTCTGCGTACACAGGAAATCATCCGCCAGCAGATACGGCGGATACTGCGGAATCAGAGGCTGGTAGTAGGCGCTGACATCCATACCGGTCGGGGCCAGGTCAGGCAGTTGCTGCCACTTGGGAAGAACGCTCGGTTCCACACAGGCATCATCGAAACCGTCGCCATCGTTGTCACCCAGGCAGGATTGCGCCCCGAGCGTCGACAGTTCGCCGCCCATCTCGTCGCAACACAGCGGGTCGTACATCTCGCAGTTGGCGCCGTCATCCAGGCAGCACGGTTCGGGAGCCGTGCAGAGTTCGCCTGAGCCCTGAGGCGTGCCACCCTGATCGATACAGCAGAGCGGGTCAAGGTCGTCGCAACTGCCGTCCGCCATGCAACAGGCCTCGAGAGCGGTGCAGAACGAGCCGGCTCCCTGCGGCGTGCCGCCCAGTACGTCGACACAGCAGAGGGCGTCGGCATTCACGCAGCTGCCGTCTTGCAGACAGCAGGCCTCCATGCCCTGACAGGTGGTGCCGGGGCCCTGGAAAGCGCCGCCGATGGTGTTTATGCACTCATCCTCGGTGACCTCGGTGCACAGCATGGCGCCGCTGCCGGTGGGATCATCATAGCAGCAAGCACCCAACTCCTCGCCCTCGCCGGTAATCACGAAGGAGAGGTCAAGCGACTGCACGCACGAGTGGTAGATGACACCTTTGCCGATCTCGACATTGTATCCCCTCACATCGACCGAGACCCATTCAGGGTTATAGTCGCGAACTACAAACCTTATTTCCCGGGAGCCTTCCAGGTTCGAGCCCGCAAGGATAATCTCCCGCTCGATATAGCTGTCGGCACCGGGGTCTGACGGAAGCGGTGGTCGTCGATCACCGGGTGGATTACCCTCGATCGACCACAGGTCCGTGGACCAGTTGGCGGCAAATTCAACATAGGAATCCTCCTCCGGGTCCACCTTGGTAATGGCAAAGGTATAGACGATCTCCTTGGCCCGGTCATAATTGAGGGGATGGTCATAAAACCAGATATTGTACCATTCGGACTGCGGGTAGAAGTACCAGCCCTCTCCCCAGAAACCGGTACCGCCCCCTCCTCCGAAAGTACCGTCGGGATTAAGAGTAACCCAGAAAGTGTTGACCGTCGGCTCTTCCGGTTCGAAGATATCAGTCCATCCGGGCGGAGCCACCGTCATATCCATATACACGGCGTCATCGTTCCAGTGATTTATAGACGATTTCCACCCCCAGATGGGCTGGGGCGCGCCCGGCATTTCATCGACCACGGCCGAGATATTCACCCAGTAAATCGTTCCTCCCTGCTGCTCAAAAGGATCCTGGACCAGCGCGGGAATGTCAAAGATGTTATACTGGAAATAGGCCTCGTGGTCATCGGGTATGATTATCGGCGGATCCGCCGAGGGATCATACCAGCCCTCAGTGGTCAGCGGGTCGATGGCCAGCGTGGAGAATTCCCCTATCTCCCAGTACCTTAACTCGGTACCCGGCATGCTGTACCCCGTCGGACTCTGGTCAGCGGGAATATCGTTATGAATGCTTATTACGAACCAGAGGATATTCCCGACATCGCCAACACCGTCACCGGTGACGTCTCTCCAGGAGCCCCAGAAGTGGAGGTCGGTGATCAACCCGGTGCCGGAGCATCTCCAATCGTCCGCCAGAACGATCGGGAAGGTTGCATTCACGTCCCATCCGGCCTCATCGGGCAGTTGTGGGAAATGCATTTTGTGGCCATCTCCCGGTAGCCAGTCCGCCGCCGCAGGCATAGCCAACAGGCTGATTGCCCCGACAGCGACGGCAAGCGCAATCACAATTTTCCGCATCAAACACCTCCTCGAATCATTTATTGGCGCGGGTCGGAAGCTGGCTACAAATGCCTGAGCACGTAATCAAATTTGACGGAACTGACGTGAGATGTTTTTCATTCTGCCAGTCGGTCCTCCGGCCGCCGCGCGAAATACGCTCAGGGGGTCTGCTGTCCCCAAGCAGCTAATTGCTTACAGTTGTCCCGAGTTTTCCACCTCCTCCCAAAAATGGATCTGGATCGATTCCCGCGAATCGCTGTGTTCAGTATATGGTTAGGTATGTAACTACGCCAATGAGCGTCAACAACCCGTATGTCTAAACCGTCTAAAAATCGCCGGTGATGCGGCAGATGCGTGATAGCTTATATCATATAATACTACTCCTCAACGACATGTCAAGCCTTTTCCCATCCGAGGGCTCGCCCGACCCGCCGAGACCGCGCGACAGGCAGGTCCCGGACCCGGCAACGTCGAATTCGATCAAAAAGAAAGCGGCCACCCTCATATCGAGGGTGGCCGCAAGATATTCCCGCGTATGGGATTACTAGTAAGGACAGACTTTCGGAGCCGGTCCCGGTGGAATACCGAACAGCCAGGCCAGGAGGTAGGATACGTCGGATACGTTGACCTTCTCCGTCAGATCACCGTTGGCGTTACCCTCTTCCCAGCACGGTGGAGGCGGGCCTATCGGAGTGCCAAACAGGAATGTCGTCAGGTAGGTGACATCAGAGATGTTTGCTTTATCGAGGGCATCGCCGTTGGCGTTACCCCTGATCACCAGGCAGCACCAGGTCTGGATGTTACTCGGCTGGCACGTGCAATCCACCGGGGCGGGACCGCCGCTGTAGACGTGCGCGGTCAGATAATGCACGTCGCCCCAGTCGATGTCGCAGTCGCCGTCGACATCACCGTCCGAGAGGTAGACCGGCGCGGGGCCGCCGCCTCCCATATAGTTGGTCAGGTAGAGAACATCCGAGCCGTCAATGTCATCGTCGCCATCGACATCACCTGGGTTCTGCAGGGCGCAGGTATCGGTCGCCTCACAGGCATCACCGACGCCGTTGCCGTCGCTGTCGGCCTGTGACGGGTTATAGACGAACTGGCAGT
>CBFCYQ010000241.1:0-4622 GCA_965602205.1 uncultured bacterium
ACGCTGCTGGCGTCACGCCGCAGGCGGCGGTCGGGTGATTCCGCAAACCTGCCCCACCTTCCCCGCGTCAACTCAACCTCGTTACCCTCTTCGTCGATGACCGTCCCCCAGGAGATATCGGCAGCGGTCAGCATCGTGAATATCTCCTGTGGCGCATTCCCCACCGGCCCGGCCAGGGCCAGAATTGTCTCTTCCTCAGGAGAAAGGATGTGTTGTTTCTGCCGAATTAGATCCTCAAAATAAAATCGATATGTCTCCAGTTCGCTTTTCTCGGCCAGAAACGACTGGAGCTTTTTGCTGTCGATGCTCAGTAGTTCCGGTTCGATAAAGGACTCGGCCTCACCCAGTTCAGCGTTCAGGGTGCTGATACGCCCGGTCAGTTCCTGGTACGCGCTGATGCGGTTGTCCTCGTCCAGCTTCAGGTAGGCATAGACGTACAGGTTGTCGTTGACTGTATTCAATTGCTCGCTTAGTTGCATGCAGCCGAGAATCATTTCCGCCGATTCACCCAGGCGGCCCTTGAACTCCCCCAGCCGCGAAAGATTTTCTTTGACATAGTTGAAATCCTTTTCCCAGGCGTCAAGGTCGGCGTACATGTCCTCGAGGTTCCACTTGTACTTGTCATCGATATCGGACCGCTGAGGCACCGTTGCGGTCTGAGAAACCACGGTGACCGCCGCAAATACGGTCAGGGCCATGGCAAGAAGCAGAATCATGGATTTGTTGAGATTTTGTCTTTGCATCACATTCACTCCTGACATACTTTGGTGTTTGACAATGTTGGTTTTAAAACCGGCCTCAGGCATTGGGGTAATATATGCATCAGCGGGCTTTTTCAAAGCGGGAATTGGTTAAGGCGAAGGATCATAACTATGTATACCTGGGATACGACGGTTAAGTTGCACCAGACGGATGCCGCCGGTATCGTGTTTTACGGCAACTACTTCAGAATAGTGCATGATGCCTACGAGGCGTTCATGCAAACGCTCGGCTTCGACTTCAACTATATTATCAACGAGGCCGATTTCCTGCTGCTTATCGCCCATGCCGAGGCCGATTACACCGGCAGCCTCCTGCCCTCGGAGAAGATTCGGGTTCAACTCAGCATCAACACGATTGGAACCACTTCATTTGTCCTGGATTACGAGGTTCTGAATGCCGCCGGTGAAGGCGTGTGCCGCCTGAAGACCGTTCATGTCGCCACGGACAAAAAAAGCGGCCGTAAACGGCCGCTCCCGGAGAAACTACGCGCGAAGCTGGTGGCCGCTACTTAAATTCCTCCCCGCCCGATTCACAGGCAAGCTCTGCAAGAAAGTCACGGTCCGGTTTATTCAGGGCCAGGCTGTCACGTTCGGGCCACTCATAAAAGCTGACCGGGATTTTGAACCCCGGAAGCTCGCGCCGGAGTCTCTCGATGACGTCAGATTTTTTCGGCCTCCGCCCCCGCCATTTGACAAACGCCACGGGTCGAAAACCGAACTCGACATCCTCCCGCGGTACGATCACCGCCCGCTCGACACTATCAAGGGCCGTCAGCGCCCGCTCGATTTCTTCGGGCTGGATATTCTCGCCGCCGGAGATAAACATGTGGTCCTTGCGGCCTGTCACAACCAGGTAACCGTCAGCATCGATGTGACCCAGGTCTCCCGTGGCAAACCAGCCGCCGGTCTCGACACCGGTCACGGCGTCCCAGTCGACGTAACCCTTGCACAGACACTGCCCCCTGACCATGATTTCGTTTTCGGTGCCAATTTTCAGATCGCGATGTTCGAGCAGTCTGCCCGATGTTTGCAGTTTTTCGGGCGCATCCCCGGGGCGCGTCGTGGTGATCTGCGACGCCATTTCGGTCGAGCCATAACTGGTGAACAGCGGCAGACCCGTCTTGTGCGCCGACTGGACCAGCGCCGGCGGCGGGGGGCCACCACCCAGAAGCACGGCCCGCAACGTCGGCCAGGACGCCTTCAAAGCGAGCATCCGGTATAATTGGGTCGATACAACCGAGACGTGCGTTATTTCCAACTGCTCAATCGACTTTAACGGCTCATGTCTGTCGACCGGAAGGGCCACCGCCGCGCCGGCCAGAACAGCTCTGAAAAGGATGGCCAGCCCGCCCACATGATAAAGCGGAAGTGACAATAACCAGCGGTCGCCCGGTCCCAGCGCGATATTTTCATTGGCGCCCAGGGCGCTGTAATAGTGACTGCCAAGCGTGTGCAGTACGGCCTTGGGTTGTCCCGTTGTGCCTGATGTGAGGACTATCGTGGCGTCTCGCTCCAGATCTACCTCCAAGGTACTGTCCGCCTGTTCTATTCCCGACCGGTCGATCATATCCGGCAGGGCCAGTCGTTCGGCTCCACCGCTGACTGTTTTCGAGAGGACCGGCCCGTCGCTGACAAAAAAGGCGGCCTTCAGTTGACGCAGGATCCCCTCTGTCCGTGCTTCAGGATAGCGCGGGCTGACGGGACAGGCGACAGCCCCCGCTTTGAGCAGGGCCATCAGAAGTATAACGTAGTCGCAACTGTTATCGGACTGCACGGCCACCCGCTGACCCGGTTTTATTCCAAACTTCTGCAGCCTCCGCGCGGTGGCGGCAACAAGGCCATGATACTGGGCATAAGAAATAGTCTTGTCGGCTAAGATAATCGCGAGCCGGTCACCGTGCATCTCGGCGGCCAGGTTTAATGGACAACGAATCTCAGTCACCGCCTCTCACCTCCTTGAGAAGATGTCGGCGAAGCTTTGGAGAGAGGGGCAGCTTGCCAATGTCGATGCCGCCGTTGCTGACAGCCAGGGGCGTGCCAAGCAGATCATCTGAAAGCCAGCCGAGAGTATCCAGCCCGGCCGGAGTAAGGCTTTCATTTAAGGCCGCAGCCAGGTGGGCCAGCACTGTCAGACCGACGCCGGTCTCAAACGAAGAGCTTACTACAGCCTTCATTTTTTGCCCCCCGGCCGCCCGGGCATATTCAAGAGAATGGCTCAGGCCCAGCATGGTGGGCTTGAGTATCACCGCTTCAAGCCCGTCAAAAGAGGCCAACGCGTCGGGCGTGATTTCGCACAGACTTTCATCCAAAGCCACCGGCAGGACGAAATCGCGCCCGTCGAGCATCGCCTTCAGCATGGATAGCGATTTTACCGGCTCCTCGATATATTCGACCGTCTGGTCGGCAACTTCGCCCGCGAAGAAGCACGCTTCTTTTGCCTGCCAGAAACGGTTGGCGTCAAGGCGCAGAACGGCCGTTTTGCCGATCAGTCCCCGCACCCGGCGCACCAGGCCAATATCTTCCCGCATATTTTCGCGGCCGACTTTCAACTTGAAGGCAGTGTAGCCCCTGTCGAGAAGAGTCTTTGTTTTTTCAAGGACCTCGGCCGCCCCTCCTGTCAGTAGCCCCTGGACCGGGACCCTCGGGTGTGGTCGGTGCGACAGGAGTCGGCACACAGGGACGCCCCGCTGCAGCGCCGTCAGGTGCAGAACGGCTGCCTCCATTCCGAAACGGGCTGATGCCGGCAAGCTGTCGGCGGCCTCACTTATCGTTTGTGCCGAAGCCGGCAGATCGCGGCCGACCAGCCGGGGCAACAATGTCTTCACAGCTTTTGTTGCTTCGTCAAAACTCTCCGGGCTGAAGGCGGGCAGCGGCGCTACTTCGCCCATCCCGCAGTTGCCGGCCTCATCGGAGATTTCGACAATCAGCCCCTCCCGGTAATCATAGGGTCTGCCTTTCAGCACAAGAGGCCGCGTGAGGGCCAGGCGGTACGAGTAGACTCTCGTAGTTGCGATTTTCATAGCACCCACCCGCACGAGAACAGCACGGCGAACACCAGCAACAGCCGGCCGGTAGCGGCCAGCGCGTCATTGAGGGCAGGGCCGTCGCTTTTTGTTAGCACCTTTATAAACGTCGGAATTACGACCGGTATGACCACAAGGACCGCGAGGGAATAGACATGACCACCCGAGTTTATAAAAAGAAGAAGCGGCAGCAGGGAGGCGACCACCACGCACGCGATATATTCATAACGGGCGAACCGTGGACCGAAACGCACCGCCAGGGTCCTTTTGCCGGCGCGGGCATCACCGTTAATATCGCGCAGGTTGTTGACCGTCAGGATGGCTACCGAAAAAAGCCCCGGCGAAAGACCGGCCAGCAGGACAGTGGTATTGATGGAGAGCGTCTGAACATAGTACGTGCCGCCGACAGCCACCGGTCCGAAGAAAACCAGGACGAAAATCTCACCCAGCCCATTGTATCCCAGAGGATACGGACCGGCCGTGTATAAAAGGCCAAAGAGGATGGACAGCCCTCCGATGACGGCAATCGGCCAGCCCCCTCGCCACACGAGATAGGCACCGGCGATTATGGCCAGCGAAAATACGATCGCCGTGGTGCGTTTCATGGTGGACGGTTTGACCAGTCCGGCCTGGGTCACTCGCACCGGGCCGAGGCGTTCACCGGCGTCGGTGCCCTTCTTGAAGTCAGAATAATCGTTGGCGAAGTTGGTCCCGATCTGAATCAGGACGGCGCCGGAGAGAGCCGCCAGCGCCGATGGCCAGTGCCAGCCACCGTCGGCATAGGCCATAGCGGTGCCGATAATGACCGGCGCAATCGCCGCCCAGAGCGTCTTAGGAC
>CBFCYQ010000242.1:0-4585 GCA_965602205.1 uncultured bacterium
ACCCTGCCGGATCACGATGGCAGCCTCTCCCCCGCTACATCGAAGACGAAAGCGCCCAAGGGGGGGGCATCTTTGGATAAAAGCCGGCGGCCGCCGTACTCGCTGCACCCGGTGGCCGGGCTGCGACTGCAAAATCCGCCCAAGAAAACATCGGTGGTCGCCAAAAAGGGGCAACTGCAACTGATAGCACGGCACCGGGGCCAAAGCCGGATAGTGCGCCAGAGGGGGCCGTGGGTGCTTTCCGGCAACTGGTGGAGCGGCGGTTTCGAGCGGTTGTACTACGAAGTGCAGACCGAAGACCGGCAGGACCTTCTGCTCTTTTTCGACCGGCGGCAGTCGTGCTGGTTCGTCCAGGGTATTTTTGACTGACCACTATTACCACGCGTACCGCACCGAAGGGGCTCCATGGAATATGTAGAGTTACATTGTCATTCCAATTTTTCTTTTCTGGACGGCGCGGCGCACCCGGAAGCGCTGGCCGAAGAGGCAGCGCAGAAGGGTTACACGGCGATGGCCCTGACCGACCACAACGGGTTCTACGGGATTATCCGGTTCAGCCAGGCGGCAACGGCGAAAGGCGTGCGGCCGATATTCGGCTCGGAGATAACGCTGGCAAACGGGCACCACCTGTTGCTTTTAGTCAAGGACGCGGCCGGCTACGCCAACCTTTCGCAGCTTATCAGCCTGGCGCAACTGCAAAATAAAAAGGGTGAAGCGAAAGTGACATCAGAGCAGTTAGCGTCGCACTGCGAAGGGTTGATAGCTCTTTCGGGGTGTCTTCAGGGGGAAGTTCCCTCGGCGCTTCTGGAGGGAGATATCGACCGGGCGCGGCGAAAGGCGTCCGAATATAAAGAGCTTTTCGGCGGGGAGGATTTTTACCTGGAGATGCAGCATCACAACCTGCCGGTGCATGAGATTCTCTGTGAAAAGCTGGCGGAGCTGGGGCGGGAGATCGGGGCGCCGGTGGTGGCGACGAACAACGTCCACTACACGACGCCCGAAGGCCGGCGGCTGCAGGATGTTCTGACGTGCATCAGGCACCACACCACGCTGGATGCCGCCAACGGGTTATTGTATCCCAACGCGGAGAGGTATCTCAAGACGGCGGCGCAGATGACGAGGCGTTTTGGCCGTTACCCGGAGGCCGTCGAGAACACGCTGGTTATCGCCGGGAAGTGTCTTTTTTCGCTGGAGGGGTTGCCGACATCGCTGCCCGATTTTCCGGCGCCGGAGGGCGAGACGGTCAACAGTTACCTGCGGAAGGTGACATACGAGGGCGCGAGAAGACGTTACCGGAGATTGAACAACGTCGTGGTCGCCCAGCTCGAGCATGAGTTGAGGATGATCGAGAAGCTCGATTTGGCCGGGTATTTTTTGATTGTCCGGGATATTACCCAGTTTTGCAAGACTAACGGTATTCTCTGCCAGGGGCGGGGTTCGGCGGCCAACTCGGCCGTCTGTTACTGCCTGGGGATAACGGCGGTGGACCCGATCCGGCTGCAGTTGCTTTTCGAGCGGTTTATATCCGAGGAGCGGCGGGAGCCGCCGGATATCGATATCGACGTGGCCAACAACCGGCGGGAGGAAGCGATTCAGTATGTTTACAACAAGTACGGGCGGCAGTACGCGGCGATGGTGTGCGAGGTTATCAGTTATCGCGGGCGTTCGGCGGTGCGGGACGTCGGCAAGGCGCTGGGGTTTTCGCCGGACGAGGTGGGCAAGCTAGCGAAACTTTTGGACCACTATGCGAACGCCGACGAGGTACAGCAGAGACTCGGGGAGACGGATCTCAACCTGAGTGACCGGAGGGTGGGGCTGTTGATCGAGTTGTGCCGGGAGGTGCGAAAGTTTCCGCGCCACCTGGGGATTCATGTGGGCGGTATGGTTGTCACCAAAAAGCCGCTGTCGCAGGTGGTGCCGGTGGAGAACGCCACCATGCCGGACCGGAGTGTTATCCAGTGGGACAAGGATGACGCCGCCGACGCGGGGCTGGTGAAAATCGACCTGCTGGGGCTGGGGATGCTTTCGCTTATCGATATCGCGCTGAAGATGATCAAAAAACGCCGGGGGGTGGAGATTGACCCGGCGCACCTGCCGTATGACGACCCGAAAATCTATGACCTGATCTGCCGGGCGGACACGGTGGGGGTTTTCCAGATCGAGTCGCGGGCGCAGATGAACGCTCTGCCCCGGCACAAGCCGCGCTGTTTTTATGACCTGGTTATCGAGGTGGCGTTGATTCGCCCGGGACCGATCCAGGGAGATATGGTGCACCCGTACCTGAGGAGGCGCAACGGCGAGGAGGAAATTACCTACCCACACCCGAAGCTCAAGCCGATTCTGGAGAGGACGCTGGGGGTGCCGCTTTTCCAGGAACAGGGGATGAAAGTGGCGGTGGCGGCGGCCGGGTTCACGCCCAGCGAGGCCGACGAGTTGCGCCGGGCGATGGGGCACAAACGCTCCCGGGAGAAGATGGCGGCGCTCAGTGACAAGCTGATAAAGGGGATGATGGCCAACGGGATCAGTCTTGAGGCGGCGGAAAAAATCTACACGCAACTGGCGGCGTTCGCCGATTTCGGGTTTGCCGAATCGCACGCGGCCTCGTTTGCGCTTTTGGTGTACGTGTCGGCCTACCTCAAGGTGTACTACCCGCAGGAGTTCTACTGTTCCCTTTTGAATTCGCAGCCGATGGGGTTCTACTCGCCATCGACGATTGTCTACGAGGCGCAGCGGCGGGGCATCGAGATACGCGGGGTGGATATCTCCCGGAGCGAGTGGGATTGCACGGTCGAAGAAGAGGCGGTGCGGCTGGGGTTTCGGTATGTGAAAAGCCTGGGCGATGCGGCCAGAGATAAAATAGAGCCGGCGCGGGCCAAGCGGCCGTTTACATCGGTCAGGGATTTCGTTTTCAGGACGGGCTTGAACCAGGGCGGGCTGGAGCAGCTGGCGCTGGTGGGGGCGTTTGACTGTTTCGGCCTCAGCCGGAGGCAGGCGCTCTGGCAGGTGCTTTCGTGCCGGCAGCAGTCGCCACAGGAGTTGCCGATCGAGTTCGAGGACCGGGGCGGGGCGCTTCTGCCGGATATGAATATCACCGAGACGCTTTCGTCGGATTACAAGGGGATGGACCTTTCCACCGGGCCGCACGTCATGCAACTGGCGCGGCCGCAACTCAAAAAAAGAGGGGTAGCTTCGGCAGCCGACCTGATGCTGATACCGCAGGGGCGGACGGTGCACGTGGCCGGGGCGGTGGTTATCCGGCAGCGGCCGGTCACGGCCAAGGGGTTTATCTTTCTGACGCTGGAGGATGAGACGGGGTTTTCCAATATCGTCGTCAAGCCGCCCATGTTCAAGCGGTTCCGCAAACAGATTTTGTTTTCCAACCTGCTGGTGGTGAAGGGGCATCTCGAGAAAAACGAAGGGGTGATAAACGTGATCGGGCGGGATTTCGTGCCGTTTCAGATTGACGGCGATACGAACGTAAAGTTGAAGTCGCGGGATTTTCGGTGAGGGGGTCATGGCCAAACGAGTTTGACCACGCCACCCCAACTTCAGGAACCCACGGCAAGCCGTGGGGCACCCGCGCACTGTATTTTCTTGTTTGAAATTTCCACGACGGCGTTATATTGGATTGGAAAGGGGATTTTTGGCGGTGTCTGATATGCGGCGAATTGCTACCACAATCACTTTGCTTCTTCTGAATTGTGTTTTTTTGTTATCCGGAGTTGCGGTTGCGGCTGGTGCCGGCAACCCGCCGTTTGACCCCAATAACATAATTTTCCACTTTCACGGTGAGAATAAATCATCTCAGATCGGGGCAGCTATAACTCCGTTGGGCGACGTTAACTCGGATGGATATGATGATATCGCCGTCTCGTCAAAATCGCCAGCAGTAACGTATGTTTTCTTTGGAGGAAACCCAGTCGACACATTTCCCGATATGGCTGTCCCTGGATATCAAGGGGCAGCCGATCCAATAGACCTGGATGGAGACGGCATAAATGAGCTAATAACATCTGCTATCCATGATCCGGCATGGTATCCAACCGGCGTGGTCTATTTCTTCAAGGGCTATGAGGACTCGATAGCATCGGCGCCATACGACTCCCTGCGTCCGGTCGGATATAACTACGGCTTCGGTGGAGGGGTCAGAACCGCATACGTGGATTCTGACTCGCTGGGAGACATTCTCACATCAGCGCCCTATACTCCTGACGGCCCCACCCTGTACTTTTATAGCGGCTGCCCGGCCATCGATACCGTGGCCGACTGGGTATACCGGATTAAAGAGCATTCTCACACCTTTACAGGCTTTGGCTTCATTGATTTCGATGGTGATAATCGTCTCGATATATACCTCGGCCTGATGGCCCGCCTCAACACATTGAGTTATGTATACGTTTTCAGGGGGCCGGAATTTGGCGTCGGGCCAGATATCATCATCGGGCATCCGCAGTCACACGATTCTTTACTCCCAGAGCTTTTTGCCCGTTTCGTGAAAAACGTTGGAGACGTGGACGGAGACACTTGGGACGATCTGGGTCTTATTTTCCAGGCTTATCCTCTGATTTACAGGGGAGGGCCTTCC
>CBFCYQ010000243.1:0-4537 GCA_965602205.1 uncultured bacterium
GACGAACCGGCCGTCAGTGTGACGGTAGATGGATGCATGCCCCGGCCCGATGTACCTTCCCTCGGTTTCAAGGACGAGGCTGCCGCCCTGATCGACCAGATCTACCCCTTCCTTGTCCAGGTACGGGCCGGTGGGGTACTCGGACCGTCCGACGCGAATATTGTACGTGCTGCGGAGGCCTCGGCAGCACCCGCCCCAGTTCACAAACAGGTAATAGTACCCGTTGGTCGGGTGCCGGAACGAGTACGCCGCTTCGATATAATCCACATCCGTATCGCGGTAGGCCACGTGATGCCACGCGGTGTTATCCTCCGACCACCCTTTCGCCGCTTGGTCAGTGAGATGCCCTGTGGCCGGGTCCAGCTCGGCAATCCATATCCCGCTCGTTCCCGAACCGAAGGTCAGGTACATGCCGCCCGCGGCGTCCGAGAACACGGACGGGTCGATAGCGACCGGGCAGGTTACGCCCTTATCCCGGCAATTCGGAAACAGCACCACAATCCCGTCGTCCTTCCACTCGAGATTCGGTGCCGTACCGCTGGCTACGGCGCGCGCGATAACCGAGCTCGAATCGTCGTTCGCCTCAAATGAGTAGTACATCACGTTCTTGGAGGGCGCGTCCGGCGCCCAGAACGTACCTTCATCGAGAATCTGTGCCCACCATTTCGGCTTCTCCTCGCCCGTGAAGATATTCTGGGCGTGTTTCCACTCGGTGGATTCCGCGTCGCGGTACCACATATCGATGCCCAACCCCTGGATGTCCTTCCGCGATTCATAATCCGTCCGGTAGCCCGAGCTCAGCACCATGAAATACCCGTTGTCGAACCACATCGTCGAAGGATCATGGAGCCACGGTCCAAAATCCGCCACACTCTTCGGCACCTCCGGTTTCGGCGGAGCGGGCGGCACGCTTGCTGGAGTGTCAGCTTCCCGTGCCGTATCAGGTTCCGGCGGCGACCCACAACCGGAATACGCTACCACTGCCAACACCAAGACCCCCACAAACGCGATACGTTTCCCGTTTACCATTGCACCCTCCTCTTGAGCAGTCCGCTCGATGATTCCCGTGCCCGAAAGTCTTTGGAAGGGGGTCCGGGGGAGAACCTTTCTCCAGAAAGGTTTCCTCCGGTTGCCCTTTTGCCTATCCCCTGCTTTGCCTCATAGAGCTTCAGTTCGCGTCGCCGGTGTATGTCAGAGATACATGATCAAAGGCGGCGGTCGAAGCCGGATCGCCTACATTGGAGACGGAGATACCGAGTTTCTTGCCGATAGCCTCAGGATGGTCGTCCGCGTTGAAGCTCACTTCGATGGGAGTGTACGCAACCACCGGCCAGTCATCCACCCAGTAAAGTTTCCGTATTCCGAACACATCCCCGCGATTGTTCGTATAATCGAACCCCATATAGAAGGTGCCATCTTCCTCCCAGACATGCGGATGCCCCGGATTCTCCTGACTGCCTTCAGCGCCCAGAATCAAGGTATTGCCATACGCATTCCTATCCGAATCAAACTTCATCAGATCGACGCCATGCTTGTCGTAGAACGGCCCGGTGGGGCTGGCGCCCCGGCCCATACGGATGGTGTAATTAACAGATAAGTTGCCGTAACAGGCAAAGAAATACCAGTATCCGTTGTGTTTATAAAGAGATCCACCTTCCATCCAGTTAGAGGACCATTCATCACCTTCCCAGCCCTCTCGAGATTCCGGCCAGGTTGCCACGGCGGTATGATACTCCTTCGGATGGTTGTCAAACTCTTTATCCTCAGGGTGATTGAGCAGCGTACCGTCGGTCGGGTCCATTTCAGAGACATACGCTGTTCCACCTCCCCATGTCATCCACAGCTTGCCCGTATCTTCGTCATAGGTGAGGTGGGGGTCGATAACCCATGGGTCTTCATCTCCAACGTGAGTTAAAACGGTACCTCTATCACTCCACTTGTAAGCGGGAGTACCCCCGCTATCGACAGTACTGAAACCTATAGAGGACCATTTATCATCACGATCTCTGTAACGGCAGGAGTACAATGCCTTCAGACCTGACGGTACTATGATCGGGCCAACCGCCATGCCGCCACGATAGCCCTCATCACCGGTGCTGACTTGCCAGGGATCAGTCAACGGGTCATCACTCACTTTCTGATAGAAATGTCTATCGGCAAACTCATGTCTGTACCCCTGGTCTATCCATACATTCCCGCCATCGTCGTTACTGTGTTCCTGGGGGCCGCCAAGCAGCGTAACAGGATTTACTTTCTGTGTAACAGAGGCAATAGTTGTGGAACCGTGGTGGAACCGCGCCTCTGCGATTGTCGGGGCGTCATTCTTGCTCTCGTTTATGCTCCTTGCCCAGACTTTGAAAGTGTACGTTTCGCCCGCAGCTATTGTGTGGCCGGTCAACTGGGTGGTATAACCTGCGCCACCTTTTCTGGTAGCATAACTGGAACCGTCAACGGGACTGTAGAACTCGCTGTTTCCCGTTGCAATGCCGCTCCAACCGGCGCTACCTGATTCAAAACTCGGATTGACCACAGCAATGTTCTTTGCAGAAACAGACGTACTTCCAGTTGCAGCTTCTTCCGCCGGTTCGCTGGACTGAGCGAACAACCACTCGATCAGTTCCGGGTCCCGGTATGCTGGCTCCCAACTGCCGTGGTCCACGCCGGGGTACTCCGTATACTTCGGATTCCCACCAGCATCCCTCAGCGCTTTGACCACCTCCCGCGAGACGTCTACCGATATCACGTCGTCCGCATCGCCGTGGAATATCCACAGCGGAAACTGAGCGAATGCCCTTCCCCTTTCCGCCGCGTCCATACCGATGAACCTGT
This sequence comes from uncultured bacterium, assembly GCA_965602205.1. Lineage (GTDB taxonomy): Bacteria > Zixibacteria > MSB-5A5 > GN15 > FEB-12 > DAOUUR01. The sequence goes on from CBFCYQ010000243.1 coordinate 2,830, forward strand.
CGCCCGCGCAAATCGGCACCGCGGCTGCGAACCGGTCCGGCCGTTCGATGATCGACATCCATGTACACTCGCCGCCCATCGACAGGCCTGTAACGTATTCACGGCTGGCATCGATGGAGAACTCTTCTTCCAGGGTGTCGAGGATCTCATGGATCGTCTGAATATGAGTCCTCATCACCTCCGTTCTCGGCCGCCGCTCGTCCCCGTCCTCGGATCTGCGCCTCGGTATCTGCGGAGCGACTATGAAGCAGGGATTCTTGGCCTGTCTTTGCGGTCCAGCCCATTCTCTCGGCAAAGGGCCCTCGAACTGACGCCTGTTGTCGTTGCCACTCCCGCCGCCGCCATGGTGGAAGAGTACCAGCGGATACTTTGTGCTCGCATCGTAGCCTCGTGGAACAAAGAGGCGGTATTGTATGGTGTCGTCTCGTGAACTCGTGAAGGATCGCGCCTCGTAATCGTCGACAGTCACCTCTGTAACCTCTTTGAGAGATGAATCAGACACGCAACTCGACACACATAGTGTGCCCACAATGAGCATTGCTCCTGAAAAGACCGCCGTAGACTTCATGAACTCGCTCCTTTGCCTTTCACTGACATTTCCCATTTCAATCTTGCTTCGGTTCGGGCTGCACATAATACTTGACCCGTTTATTGAGAGGGACTGCCTGGTAAGGGCCTTCAGTTGCAGGCGACTGGTACCACCTGGCTGTCGTGGCATATAACAGCGGCCAGTTATTACCGTGGTATTTTTCAATGGTCGCTTCAAAACTGTTTTGGAATGGCACGTTATCAGCGGTCTGACAGCGTACTACTGCAATGTGCCCAACATTCTCATGGTTTCTGGTTTGGCACTGCAAGCCGCTGTCAAACTCTTCAGGCGTTCCCCAGGCGTAGCCAAAGTAATCTTCGCTGCCCGTGCCGAAAGTGGAGGGCATCTTCTCGCCGTCAACGAAGAACTTTTCATCACCTTCGCCCCACCAGTAATGCTCCGATACCTCTTCATCATAGAGCTCACGAGCCGCCGTGCCGGGAGCAAAAAAATCACCTTCAAGCGCACCACCCTGGTACTTTTCCTTTAACTCATCGTTCCAGAGGTGGAACGGATTCCAGATATGCAACTGGAATCCGCAAAAACGACCTGCGGTTTTGCTCGTTTTGAGGATTGGCCAATCAGGCCAGCGGTCTTCCATGAATCGTTCTTCGTCCAGGCCGCTGTAATCGTCACGATGCCACTTACAGTGAAAGCGCAGCAGACCGTTCACATCGCCCTCTACTTCGGCGGTATTAATCGTAAACGTAAGTTCACGGGATTGGTCGCCATCGTTTCGCAGCACGATCTTCGCTTTACTGAAAGGCATGTACCAGTTCGAGTAATATTTGTCCTCAGTCATGCCCATTGTAAGGGACTTGAAAAGATTCTCGCCGGCACCGGTGCCAAAGAAATCGCCAATCGGCGACCATACGGCCGGTTTGGAATCATTATCCCAGGTCATACTGATTGTAAGCTCGCGCAACACATCCAACGACTCTTCCCAGGTCAGCTCCGGGCGGTCCATCGTCAATGATGTAATAGCTCCGGGCTCATCATAACTTGCCAGCACCTTTTCCTGCCCCGGATCGAGGTGAACTGTCACCTGTTTGACGTCGTCCTTTGTCGACACATGAGTTTGAGGACCACGCTTAGCCCATTGATCGTTGACCTTTTGAA
>CBFCYQ010000244.1:0-4512 GCA_965602205.1 uncultured bacterium
GGAATATCTCTTCGCGGGCGCTTTCTGGATCGGCGCCGTGGTCGGCCGGGACACGCTGGTGTCGGTCGGCGCCGACGGCTGGCAGGTTGTCCGCGAGATGTATCCCGACGAGGCCCCGTTCGGCGAGATGGTCTACCGTTCCATCAGCGATCCCGACAAACCCGAATACGAAGGCGCTATCTCCGAGGAAGACTACATCGCCGTCTACACCGACACCTACCGGGCGGGGATCCCCAACGACTTTTTCGGCCGGGTGCACACGCCCCTCAATATCGAGGTGATGCAGGCGTCGTACGCCTGGTCGTACGAATACGCCGAGGACTTCGTTCTGTTCGACTACCAGATAAAGAATATCGGGACGCGCAAGCTCGAAGAAGTGTACATGGGCATTTATGTCGACGGGATGGTCTGCTTTGACTGCCTGAGCACCTACCAGTTCACCGACGACCACTGCGTCTTTCTGCACACTTATCCTGTCACCTGGGGTGAATGCGAATATGTCGATACCATCTTCGCCGCCTGGATAGCCGACAGCGACGGTGACTTCGACCTCGTGTACAACGACGGCCAGATTCACCAGTGCCCGCACGTGACGGGAACACGTATTATCCGCACACCTGCCGAGGACCTCGATGTGAGTTTCAACTGGTGGATCGGCAATGGCAACCCGTCGTTTGATTTCGGCCCCCGGGAAAAATCGGGCGTGGGACGCAAAGCCGAGCGCTTCCGCGATTACGGCACCGGCGGCCTGGGTACGCCCGAGGGCGATGTCAACAAGTACTATGTCCTGGGCAACCGCGAATTCGACTATAACCAGACCTACACCGCCAGCATCAGGGAGGATGATACTCTCTGGCTCTATCCCAACCAGGACCTGGCGGCGGATTTCGCCGACGGTTTCGACACGCGGTACCTGCTGTCGTTCGGACCCTTCAAAATCGATCCCGGCGAGACCCTGCCCATATCATTCGCCTATGTTGCCGGGGAAAATCTGCACCAATCCCCGGACAACGTCTCCAATCTGCCGGACCATCCCGACCTGTACAACGCCAACCTGGACTTCACCGACTTCGCCGCCAATGCCAACTGGGCCTCATGGGTGTATGACAACCCGGGCGTGGATACCGACGGCGATGGCGATTTCGGCAACTGGCGCGAATGCTGCACCGATTCGGCCATCGACCATATCGACACTCTCACGGAAGACCCGCTCGAGACCGACACCACCTGGATTTACACCGTGTGCGATACGTTCTATTACGAGGGCGACGGGGTGCCGGATTTCCGTGGCGCGGCCCCTCCCCCGGCCCCGGTGTTCTGGCTGGCCGCGAGTCCGGGAACCTTACGCATACGCTTCAACGGCCAGCGCTCCGAGACAACCCGGGATATCTTCTCGCGGGAGATTGACTTCGAGGGTTACCGCGCCTATATCGGCCGTGACGACCGGGAAGAGAGTTTCAGCCTGGTGGCCTCCTATGACCTCGAGGATTACAACAAGTTCGTCTGGAACTCGGGCCGGCGACCCGACCCCGATTACGAACTGACCGAAACGCCGTTCACCATCGACGAACTGCGCTGCCTCTACGGCGATTCCTGCGGTGACCCCAATTTCGACCCGCTGGCCTACACGCGACGTTCGCCGTATGTTCACCCCCTCTTTGCCGACTCCGTGTTCTATTTCGAGGCCCAGGATTTCAATGCCTCCGTGCTCGGAGTAACTACCCCCATCGAAAAGATTTATCCCGACCAGGCCTGGCCCAGCAGCCTCGACCCCGATTCGGCGCGACCGGACGAACTCACCGAAGACGGCTATCTCAGGTACTTCGAGTACGAACTTACGATAGACAACCTTTTGCCGACGGTGCCCTACTGGGTCAACGTGACGGCTTTTGACTACGGTTCCCCCAAGTCCGGCCTGGCCTCACTGGAAACGGCCGTGACCAGCGGCGCCAGAGAGGCATACCCCAACAGCACCTGGGATGAGGTCGACCGCGAGCAACTGAAGGTTTATATATACCCCAATCCGTACATCCTGGAGGCGGCTTACCGCGAAGACGGTTTTGAAGGCCGCATGAATATCGAACGGCCGCCCGATCGCACACGGGTGATAAACTTCGCCAACCTGCCCCCCAGGTGCACGATCCGGATTTTCACGCTCGATGGCGACCTTGTGCGCGAGATCGACCACGATGCCGATCCAACCGAGCCTGTGGCCACTCACGGTGAATGGGACCTCATCACGCGCAATACACAGTTAGTCGTCTCAGGGATTTACTACTGGACCGTTGAGGACGACCGGGGTGATGTCCAGATGGGAAAGCTCGTCATAATCATGTAGGGCGGCATCGGGTGGTTGCCGCTCCCCTCGCCCCGTCTCGTTGCGCAGTTTTAACAAATAAGTTGTTGGATGCCGCGGGTTTAATGGCTGTTGTTGTGGAATCGCACAGAAAAAAGAAGCCCCGCGCCGGGGGAGGGGAACGACACGGGGCATTATAAACGACACTGTTGCAGTATCACGTGCTCAGTGATCAGGTCGCTTAAACCTATTAAAAAGAAGCAAACCCAACCTACAAATACAAAATACTTTGTTTGATGATAGGGTCAATACGCATGTTTTGCGTATTTACTACGTATGATCACTCTGCTCAGTGCGACTGGAGAAAACGACTCAAATTGACGCGCTTGTTAGTTATTCCGAGCTTTTTTCTTATCTGTTCGCGGTGTTTGTGAACCGTGACCGGGGACAAGTTCAACTGGTCGGAAATCTGCTTGGATGACAAGCCGTTTTTTATCAGGTCACACACTTCCAATTCTCTTGGCGAGAGCCTGGCATAGCGATCACGGAAGACATCTATGTCCTTGGCAAGGACCGCCTTAAGGTCAGTTTCGAGAGCATCAAAGTTCTCGCGTTGATCTTCGCCGGCCTTTTCCTTCAATTTCTTGAGAAAGGGCACTATGGCGTGCTCTACATCACTGGATATCCGCTGTCGGTAGTCTTTTCGGTCTCCTTCGATGTGATCCAGAATCTGCTTGAGGGCTATGTTTTTCTCGGTGAGGGACTCGCGCTCAGAGCGCAACTCATGGGTTGTCTTCCTGAGAGTATCCTCGATCTGAATGCGGTCTGTGATATCGGTAATAAAGCCCTCCAGAGCCATCAGCGCGCCCTCACTGGAGTAGACACCGGAACCCTGCTCCCATACCCACTTCATCTGCCCCTCTTTGGTGATGATCCGGTAGTTCAACTGGAAACGGTGGTTCTCGGTAAGGGCCGTCTGAACCCCCTCCCAGACATATTCCTGATCGTCGGCATGTATAATCCCGGCGTAGGAAATCTTCGCATTGTAGACAAGATCAGCAGCATCGTAACCGGTTAACTCCTTGCAGCCCTCAGACACAAACTCCATCGTCCAGTCACGGTCATTGCTGCATCGGTAGGCCATCCCCGGCAGGTTACTCATCAGCGTGGCCAGAGTTCGCTGGCTCTCTCGGAGAGCCTGATCCGCCTTCTCCCGGTCAGAGAGATCCCTGACAAACGCGCAGTGGTACTCCCGGCCATCGAATTCAATATGGTTGACGGTTAGTGCCACCGGTACGAGCCGGCCGTCTTTGGTCCGGTGCTGTGACTCAAACGATATCGAACCCCGCTTCTTGATTTCGCCCCAATGTCCTTCCCACCGCTCTTTGGGGAAATCCGGGTCAATGTCGTGTACCGCCAGGGAGAGCAGTTCTTCGCGAGTATAACACAGCACCCTGCTGGCGCCTTCGTTAGCATAGAAGATGCGGGCGTCCTGTCCCACCCAGAAAATCGGATCGGCAGCGTGATCCACTGTATACTGGGTCAGGCGCAGGGCCCGTTCGGCCTTCTTGCGCTCGGTAATATCGGTGTAATGCTCGATGCGGCCGCCGGCATGCGAACCTGAGCGGATCGGCTGACTCCAGTGCTCCAGCCACCTCTCATGCCGCTTTCCCCCGGGCATTATGTGGCATTCGAAGTGTTCGATGTAGGTGTTGTTTTCATAGGTGGCCAGCAACTTCCGGCTGAAATCTCCCGGATGTTCAAACATGTCCTTTAACCGATCCTGAATAATATGCCGCATGTCTGAGCCGACGACATCTTCCCGGTGCAGTCCCAGGTAGCGCTCCAAAGCCCGGTTCATCCAAACTATTCGGAAATCGGAACCGAGGATGCAGATGCCCTCCCAGGAACTATCGAGAATATCATCGGTAAGCGACCGAAACTGGACCTCGTTCTCCTGGCGGACTATCTGCGTCCGGACCTTCTGCAGATCGGCCAGGAAGTCTTCGATATACTGGTAGCGGTCCTCCGGGCGTTCCATGACGGCCTTGTCAATCAGGCGGTGCATACTCTCGGACAGTCCAGCCTCCCGTTCGCTGTCTTCCAGCATCTCACGCACAAGCATCCCCAGCGAGAATATGTCGCTTCGATTATCCGCCCGCTTGGTGGCCATGAGTTCCGGGGCAGCATAGGTCCGCAGACCACCCGCGCTGTCG
>CBFCYQ010000245.1:0-4497 GCA_965602205.1 uncultured bacterium
CCCGAAAACCGCCACAACTACCAGCGTTTCCACAAGGAAAAGCTCAAGGAGCCATGGGGACTCAAAACCGCGGTGCTCAGAAAAATCTCCAACGACTGCTTCAAAGATGTTAAGTCCCTGCCCAAGAACGACATCCTCGATATCTGCGACCGACTGCTCGCCTCCGACATGCGCTACGGCCGCTTTCTGGCCTTCGAATGGGCACTGAAAGTCAAAAAGAACTTCACCAAAAACGATTTCGGGCGCTTCGAAACCTGGCTGAAAAAATACGTCACTAACTGGGGTGCCTGCGACCATTTCTGCGGCATCACCGGCCACCTCGTCGCGGAATACCCGGGACTGACCGCCAAAATCAAAAAATGGACGAAATCGAAAAACCGCTGGTTCCGCCGCGCGGCCGCTGTCAGCCTCATCGTGCCGGTACGAGGCAAAACGCTCCTCGACGAAGTCTTCAAGACTGCCGATATCCTCCTGACCGACGAGGATGACATGGTCCAGAAAGGCTACGGCTGGATGCTCAAGGAAGCCAGCAACGTCTACCAGAAAGAGGTTTTCGCCTACGTCATGAAAAACAAGGCTCGCATGCCCCGCACGGCATTGCGTTACGCCATCGAAAAAATGCCCCCGGCCATGCGCAAAAAAGCCATGGCGAAGTAGGCTGCAGAAGGCAGTCCTGCCGGGTTTAAAACACGAAAGAAAAGCCCCATGATCATTTACCGGGACAGCGCCGAAAGCATAACCGCCTCGCAACTCGAGGGCTTCTTCGTGGGCTGGCCCAACCCTCCCTCACCGACGACACACCTCAGAATCCTCCGGCAGAGTGCCCACCGGGTTGTGGCTCTCGATTCGGAGACACGGCAGGTGGTCGGATTCATCAACGCCATCAGCGACGGTATCCTCTGTGCCTACATTCCGCTTCTGGAAGTCCTGCCACCCTACCAGGGCAGGGGTATCGGTCGCGAACTCGTCAAGCGAATGCTCGACAAGCTTAAAAGGCTGTATATGGTCGATCTTGTCTGCCTTGAGAGCTTGCAGCCGTTCTATCAGAAATCCGGTCTGCAGCCTGCCTCGGCCATGGTCATTCGCAACTTTGACAGGCAATCAGGGATTGCCGACAATGATACTTCCGGGGACGACACTGATTGAGGGCTTCTGCCTCGGCCGGCCTCACTTTGAGTTTGCATTTCCGGTGTTTCCGGCCTTTCTTTAAAAGGTATATGCCTTTTTTTTCACAAATAAGATTGCCGTCCCTTGAGGAGAGATGATGGAGCCGAAATTCCGCTTCAGACCACTGCGCGACGAGGACGCCGACGCCATCATCGACATATTCAATTACTACATCGAAAACGGCTTCTCCGCCTATCGCGAGCAGAAGGTGGACAGGGCTTTTTTCGAGAGAATGCGCCAACTGTCCTCCGGCTACCCCGCCTACGCCGCGGAGACAGCCGACGGCCGGATGGTCGGTTTCGGCCTGCTCCGGCAGTACCATCCCGGGGATGTTTTCAAAAGAGTGGCCGAGCTTACTTACTTCATCGCTCCCGATCATGTCGGCAAAGGCATCGGCGGCAGGTTTTTGGAGATGCTTATCGAGGACGCCCGCAGGCAGGGCATCGACACTCTCCTGGCCAGCACTTCCTCTCTGAATGGGGCCAGCATCCGCTTTCATGAAAAAAACGGCTTCACCGAGTGCGGGCGGTTCAAACGCATCGGCCGCAAGAAAAGCCAGGACTTCGATATGGTCTGGATGCAGAAATTCATCTAAGATAGGAGAGTACGGGTAGCTATGAGGAAAACAGGATTTCTTCTGGTCTCTTTCGCGCTCGCAGCGGCTTTTATATGCCCGGTGCAGAGCCCCCTCGCCGGGCCGCAGGCCACGGCCGACAGCCTCTCCCCGGCGGCGAATGTCAATGACGACGGACCCCACATTTACTGGGAAAATGACACCTCGGCAGTAGTATTCTATCTCTGCGATGGTGAGTTTATCGACAAACGCTATCGCGTGACCGACAGCCTCCGCTTCAATGGTCTCTGCCGCGATTCGGGCCTTGAATATACCATTTCAGCCCAACCACCTGAGCCGGCTCCGCCGGTCTTTGACAACATACCCCAAATCTTTGCCGTCAGCGACATCCACGGTGATTACGAGTATTTCGTCGATATCCTGCAGAAAGGCGGTGTCATCGACCGCAACCTCGATTGGACCTGGGGCGACAACCACCTCGTCATCCTCGGCGACGTCTTTGATCGCAGCGACCGGGTGACCGAAAGCCTGTGGCTGATATACCGGCTGGAACAGCAGGCGCCGCTAAACGGCGGCCGCGTTCATTTCGTTCTGGGTAATCACGAGTTGATGGTTCTCAGGGGCGACAATCGCTATATCCACGAAAAATACCTCGATGGTATCGTCAAGAAGACAAGGATACGACACGAAGACCTCTACGGCCCGGAAACGGAATTAGGCCGGTGGCTGCGTACCAGGCCCGTAGCGGTCCGAATAAATGAAGTCCTGTTTGTGCACGCCGGTATCTCTCCATCCGTCATCGATCAAAACATGAGCCTGCATGACCTCAACGAAGCCGTTCGCGGTTATCTGGATATCAGCTCGGCCCGCTACGCTTTTGCCGATACCGCCCGCCTGCTTTTCGGCAGCATGGGCCCCCTCTGGTATCGCGGCTATTTTGAAGGGGATTCCCGGGGTCGTTACTTGCAGGCGACGTCGGACGATGTAAACAACGTCCTGAAATTCTATGCGGCCAATGTAATCGTAGTCGGCCACACCGAAAACGATCACGTTTTCGGCCTCTATGACGACAAAATCATCGCTATAGATGTTCCGGCCGAAGAGTTGAACGGTTTCGAGGCCTTACTCTGGCGGGAGGGTCACTTGTATCGCGTTACCGTTTCGGGTGAGCCTGTGCCTCTCGAGTAGGGACCCGCCCTCACCTTCTAAATTGAAATATTACCCACAAAAAGAGACGGCGGGTTCAATGACCCGCCGTCAGGTAAATTTCTTCTCGGAATCGTGATCCGGGAAATGCCTTACCTCATGTGATCAGGTCCCCGTCTTGTAATGGCACTGATCGCAACCCTCGCCGTTGACGGCATCCGTCGGATCCCACTGCAGAGCAAAAGCCTTGGTGCCGCCATGGGCCCGGTGACAGGACAGGCAGAAGACGCCGTTGACAGAGGCGTCGATAGTCTGTGTCGCCGCGAAATCGGTCGCGCCGTTGTTGACAAAGCGCAGCCGCGGGGTATGTACAAACCCGGCGCCGGTGCCGTCCTCCCAGTGAGCCGGATCAGTGCTGCCCTCGGTTTCGCCCTGGCCTATGAAGTTCGGGCTGCTCCGCTCGGAATCGTAGGTGGGATGCCGACTGTGAATACCGTCACCATCCGGATCGATATAGTTTCCTCCCGAGAAAACATGATGGCAGTCGATGCACATGTTGCTGACCTCGCGCAGGTTGACGTCGTTGGTCGTGCCGTAGCCGACGTTGGCCTGCTCGTACTTGGTCATACCTGTTGCGGCCGGGTTGACGATCAAGCCGAACTGCGGCTCCCCGCCCGGATCCGAAGCCCACTGCAGGTTGCGCGAGCGAAGATTGCCGTGAGGGTTGTGGCAGTCAATACAAGAGACCGCTGCGGTCTCAAAAGTCCCCCCGAAATGACAGCGCATGCACATCCCGAAACCGGCACTCTCGTCAAGGCCGTAATCCAGCTTGTGGCCGCGCGGGTTGTCCTCACCCGGTAACTCAAAAAGCCCGGCTGACCGCTGAGTCAAACCATTGACATCGGGCCCGACAACGTCCGGAATCCCGCCGACGTTGTCATGGCAGGCCAGGCACAGGGCTACCGGGTCCGAGGCCTTCAGAAGTTTCGGCGAGGCCGCGAATTGCTGAGGGTAGGGTCCGAACGGGTCGGGTAAAGTCTGCCCTTCATGAGTATGCTCGAGGCTGGTATGCATCACGTGGCACTGCGAGCACAGCAGCGTCGCCCCGTTATGATAAGGATCGCCCTCGGCCAGACTTGCAGCCGGAGTGAAGGCTTTGCCCGTTCGAGACGGATGGATGTAGTCCTGGCCGAGTTCGCTGCCAATCAGGTCACTACCAAAGCTTGAAATTATCGCTACGGTGAAGCAGAGCACCGCCAGAAGTAGAACGCGTGCTAATCTTGTCATAGTAACCGCCACCTCTTATCGTCTAACCACATAAGCACCGGCAGGCGTAACCCCTTGTGCCGCGCTTTCCATCATAAAACAGACTTGTCTCGACGCTCCGAGGGATGCCTGAGCTGGTATTTTCATGTGGCTTGCTTGTTATCTACTCTAATGTTTAAGCCTCGTTTTTGCAGGCCCTATGTTGTCCCTTGTCAATCGCGCAGTAACTGGGTTGGTACTGATCCTAGCCCCCAGGCTGCAAATCAACCTAATATCACGACAAATATAATCCGTATTTGCTCTTTGTCAAGAAAAAATGACAAAACTCCTCGTATTCAAGCCCT
>CBFCYQ010000246.1:0-4470 GCA_965602205.1 uncultured bacterium
CGCGCGGTGTCTTCTCTTTTTCTTCTTCACGCTGGACGTAGCTTTTTTCGAACTGTCCCCACAGAAGCCTGAGAGCCTCAAACCGATCGATATACACGCCGATCGATTTGCCGCCTTTCAGAAGAGCCGAGTCGATGACGAAGAAGTCCAGTCCGTTTTCGCTCAGGAACTCGTCCACACCCTTTCTGAGGTAAGGTAGCTGCCGGCCCTGGATGGGTACCGGGGGAGTCCATTCGTAACGAGGACGGTAAGCACACTCGGGCAGCCAGATACCGCGCGGGGGGCGCCCGAAATGCCTCTGGTAGTTTTTGACGGCCATTTTGGTCTGAGCCTGCAGGGACTCATCGCGAGACAGCAAAGGATAGTAGCCGTGGGTGGCGCCACAGGTCATGATCTCCAGGTAACCGTTATCCTGCAATTTTTTGAATTCAAAGATGACATCGTGGCCGATATTGTTGAAGTGCTCCAGATTGAGATTGTAAAATTTTTCCCACATATGCGCGTTGGCCAGCATATTCTCCTGACCGTACTTGTAGAATTCCTCACTGTCTTGTTCTGCCGCCCGAACCTTCTGGTTGAGATAAACCACGAACTCTTCCTTGAAAGAGTTGTCGGCGAGTTGTTCACACAGAACCGGCGACAGGCCCATGGTCAACTTCGGTTTACAGCCCTCTTCGATCAGTTCGTTGAGAATCCGCAATATGGGCAGGTAAGTTTCCGCGGCGGCCTCGCATAGCCAGTCCGTGCCATGGGGCCAGCGGCCGTGGGAAAGGACATATGGAAGATGGCTGTGGAGAACAAAAGCGAAGTATCCCTTACTCATTTGGTGTCCTCCACGTCGGTGGTGCTGGACTGGAAGCCAATGGTCTTGGCTGCCTGACCGGGAACACCGTGCATCTTAATTTCCCCGTACTGTTCTTCGAATTTCTTCAGGTTGTCGGTCAGAGCCTTATGCAGCAACTTGGCATGCATGGGAGTCATGATGATTCGGGATAGTACCTTGGCCTTGGGCAGGCGGGGCATGACGCGGGCGAAATCGATGATCATTTCGGTGGGGGAGTGGATAATCATGGCCAGATTGGCATAAATCCCCTCGGCTTCCTTTTCACCCAGCTCAATATTGATTTGCTGCTGCGGTTGTGGTTGGTTTTGACCCATTTTTATATAGTCCCTTTTCTGGTTGCAGACAAATTTCTTCACTTGTTTAAGGAACTTCATTTTAATATATTCAACGCTTAAGTCAACTCATTTGCAGAGCTATTTGGCTTTGCGCACACAGTTGGGACGCGATGATATGCCGTTAGACGCCGAGAGAATCAGAGCCATGACGGATAAGATCGGCGGGGCCAAGATTTTGATCCTGGGCGATGTTATGCTGGACGAATACCTCTTCGGTCAGGTGAACAGAATTTCCCCCGAAGCGCCGGTGCCGGTGGTGGAGATACAGTCCGAGAAGATTCTGCTCGGCGGGGCGGCCAACGTGGCGGCCAACATCAGAGCCCTCGGTGACGAGCCAATCCTGCTGGGAACGGTCGGCGAAGACGAAGCCTCGCTAAAAGTAAGCCAACTGTTGAAGCAGAAATCGATCTCCTCGGACTTTCTCATCAACGACCGGCGTCGTCGGACCACCATAAAAACCCGCGTGATTGCCCACAGTCAGCAGGTAGTGCGGGCGGACCGAGAAGACGCTTATCCTCTTGATGAGGAGATGGAAGGGAAGGTCTTACATCGCCTTAACACGGTCACCGACGAAATAAAGGCGGTTATAATCTCTGACTACGGCAAAGGCGTGATTACCAAGCCCCTCTTGGAGCAGGTCATCGAAATCTGCCGTGCCCGCGACATCTTCGTGGCGGTGGATCCCAAGGAAACGAATTTCCACAATTATCGAAATGTTTCGGTCATAACGCCCAACCACCACGAAGCCGGGTTTGCCTACGGGCGGCGGATTTTGACGGAAAGCGACCTGATCGAGGTCGGTAACGGCCTGCTGAATAAGCTTCAGGCCAGGTCGATTCTGATTACCCGTGGCTCCGATGGTATGTCTCTGTTTCAATCGGGCGCCGAGCCGACGCATATACCGACATTTGCCCGCCAAGTGTTCGATGTCACGGGCGCCGGCGATACCGTCATTGCTACCTTTGTATCGGCTGTCTGTGCGGGGGCAGGTCTGGCTGAAGCGGCTCTGGCGGCGAATGCCGGAGCCGGGGTAACCGTCGGCGAGATAGGTACGGCCACCGTCACCAGGGACGAACTCCGCATGGAACTCGAACGGAATGTCGCCAACGGCAATCTGGCGGCCGCGATCGCGCGGTCTTAGACGACGCATGAAGTCCGCAAGAAAAAGCTTCCCGTTTACTATTGCCTTGTGTCTTTGCATCGGATGCGGCTCCGCTGAAGGTCCCCGCTTTACGTTCGATCCACCGGATAGTGTCCGGTTCAAGGTAACTGACCGGCGTGTCACAACCAACAACAGGACGGCCGACACCGTCCTCACGGAAGTTACGGTGCACTATGATATCCAGACACTGGAACACGGCTACACGCTTACGGGTACTGTCGAAACATATGAGTTGAGGACGGACACGACCCGCCTGCAAAACCCCCTGCTGGATGCGATGATAGGTATGCCCATCGTGTATCAACTCGACGACGCCGGTCGAGCCGCCTCGGTCTCCGGGTACGATGAGGTTTTTGGGCGCATCGACTCCACTCTTTCCCCGGATGCCGCCCGGTCGCTGAGAGAATCCTATACTTCGGATAAACTGGCGGCCGATGAAGCGGCCCAATGGAACGCCCGATTCGGTCATCTGGTGGGCCAGAAGCTTGAAATAGGCAAGGTCGTTTACCAGGAAGTGCCGTATACGGCCTGGACGGGTGACAGGCTCAGCCTGTTCGAGGCCACCACGATTGCTGACACCCTGCGGGTCGACGGCCGGCTGGTTGCCCACCTGACATCGGAAGCACACACTAAACCGCATGTGCTCGCTGAACTCACAAGATGTGATCTCGACGACATCGCGCAGAGGTTCGACCTGTCGGCAAATATGCTTGACAGTCTGGCGAGCATGGTCTCCTCTTTCCATATTCAGACCGAGAGATTTGTCGAGGTGGCCACTCTGCTTTCACGCGATATTGAGAGGAAAAAAAAGACGGTCAATGCCGCCGTCGGCGCTGGGGCAAGGATGATCCAGGTGCAGACGGTTGAAACCTCAACCACCAGTTTTGAATATTGAGGCGGGTGGGTGCGCGGAGCGGGGAATGGTGATGAAAAATCTGGTTAAACGAAAAGACCTGGCGAAGTTGATAACACGGCTGAAACGGGCTCACAAGAAAGTGGTCTTTACAAACGGTGTTTTTGACGTCCTGCATCGGGGTCATGTCGATTACCTCGCGCGGGCGAAAACGTTCGGTGACGTTCTCATCGTCGGGCTGAACACCGATACCTCCGTTCGCCGGCTGAAAGGCGCGACTCGTCCCATTCAGAAACAGAATGACCGGGCGGCGATTCTCCTGGCCCTCAGAGTTGTCGACTATGTCGTGATGTTTGGCGAGGCCACGCCCGACACGCTCATTCGTCAGGTCAGACCGGACGTGCTGGCCAAGGGCGCAGATTACAAGATAGCCGAAATTGTCGGCGCCGATTTTGTTCAGTCCTACGGCGGAATGGTAAAGCGTATAAGACTCACTGGGGGCCGTTCGACAACGGCTGTCTTGAAAAAGCTGAAACGTTGACATATGCCCCGGGTGGTCATCTCTTCGGGCAAGCCGGGCTTGCTTTTCCCCACCACGAGTCGTTATATTTATGGCCTTATGGACAACCTGCTGGATAAGTCACGGCAGAGCACCACTGCCGTGCTCGCTGCCGAGGGTCACTGGCCGGCGCAAGCCGCTCAGTTCTTGATTGAGGGCAAGTGTTCCCGAGCAGTCGAATTGTGCAAGGAGCACCTGAACCGGCAGCCCCACCTCATCTCGGGAAGACTGGTTTACGCGCAGGCACTTTATCGGGCCGGCCAGTTGCGGTCCGCCGTCGAGGAGTTCTACCGGGTGCTGGCTCTGGATCCGGATAATATCGTGGCTCTGAAAGGCCTGGGTGACATCAGGTTCGATGAAGGTGACGACATCACGGCCATCGCTCACTATCAACGGATTATGGAAATCGATCCGAACTGCTGCGGCCTGAGGGCATCGGTCGCAGACCATCGCAAAGAGACCACTCGGACTATCACTATCACTCGTCCGGGAGAGTCCCTGACCCAGAAGAAGGCAACGCTCAGAGATATATATTTCTACACGGAAACGGTGGGTGATCTGTACCTGGCGCAGGGTCATCACCGGCTGGCGGCAGAGGTCTTCCGCACGCTGGCCGAACGAAACCAGAACCCCCGGCTGCGAGAAAAGCTTTCCCAGGCAGAACAAATTGTCAAAGAGAAGGGACGTTAAAATGTCAGCAAAGCGAATCGGCGAACT
>CBFCYQ010000247.1:0-4440 GCA_965602205.1 uncultured bacterium
AGAACCTACCAAGATCACCTCGAAAATATCCACAAGGCCATCGGCTACTACCTATACAGCCATGCCGATGCCGACGACCTGGTGGCCGCCGAAGATATCGGTTACATGGGTTACTTTTCCAAAAAGAGAATACTGGACCGGGACGGCCTGGTATCACCCGAGGCCATTCCCTATAACCGCAGCGGCGACTATCTTGGCCTGATTCTCGACTACCAGCCGGAATGGGTCGTCACGGCTATACCCAGCCACACCGCTGATTTCATGGAAAATAAGAAGTTTCTGGAGAACTATTCCCTTGAAAAAGCGTTTAGATCAGGGCCGGCCCTGGAGTATAGAGTATATTCAAAGGTGTCGCGTAACCGTGCGGTAGGACAATGATTGCTGGACAGCCCGCTCTAATTGCATTACCTTTGCTTCTGGTCGGCTCGAAAGAGGGGCAATTCAGGATAGATTTAAACTTATTTTGTTAACGGTCGATAAAGTAAATGGAATTACACCATTAGGGTAAACCATATATGAAATACTTGGTTACAGGCGGGGCTGGTTTTATCGGTTCCAATATCGCCCGCCATTTGTTACAGGACGGACAGGAAGTCCGTATTCTGGATAATTTTTCCTCCGGAAGACACGAAAACATCGCTGATCTGGAGGGCAAGGTTGAGATGATTGAAGGCGATATCCGGGATTACTGGACGGTAATAAAGGCCGTCAAAGGTGTTGACTACGTCCTCCACCAGGCGGCCCTGCCTTCGGTGCCGCGCTCGGTGGAAAATCCCTTGACATCGAATTCGGTCAATATCGATGGCACCCTGAATATGCTCGAAGTGTCGAAAAACGCGGGTGTGAAGAAATTCGTCCTGGCCTCTTCTTCGTCAGTTTACGGCGAATCCGAGGAACTGCCCAAACACGAGGGCATGACGCCATCGCCGCTGTCGCCTTACGCTATCAGTAAGCTCACGGGCGAATACTACTGCCAGGTCTACTGGCAGCTATACGGGTTTCCAACGGTAAGTCTGCGGTACTTCAATATATTCGGTCCCCACCAGGACCCGGCGAGCCAGTACGCCGCCGTCGTACCCAGGTTCATTACCAGCCTGCTGGAAGACAAGCAGCCGGTCGTTTTCGGCGATGGCGCGCAGTCGCGCGACTTCACGTACATCGACAACTGCGTCGCAGCCAATATCCTGGCCGCCACCAGCGACAAGATCGTCGGTGACGTCTTTAATGTTGCCTGCGCCGGGCAATATACGCTAAACGAACTGCTGGATATCTTAAGAGAGATTATCGGGGTCGACACCCCGGCAAAGTATGACCCGGAACGTCCGGGTGATATCAAGCATTCCTATGCCGATGTCAGGAAACTGATTAAATTCGGCTACGATCCAAAGGTTGATTTTAAAGAGGGCCTGAAACGAACGGTTGAGTTCTTCAAGGCCGGCAGATAACCGCGCGGCAGCGCACGGCCACGAGAAAAAGTCTATGTTCGGGGGCCGCCCGTGGGCGGCCTCTTTTTATTTTATTGCCCGGTCAGATGCTGAAACGCCAGCCACAGTAAAAATCCACCCCGGCACCGTCATCCGGCGGACAGCAAATGCATTCCGTCTTTATACGCGAGTCGATAGTCTCGGCGAATTTGCTGTATTCCACAACGCCCACCGACTTGCACGGGAACAGGGCCATATTCTTTTTCTTGCGGGCGCTCTGGACGCGGCAGTCGACCATGTAGAACTCAAACGAATCTGGAGTTTCGTTGCGAATCTCCTGTTCATTAATAACCGCATAGAGGCGGAACCCCAGCGCCTTCTTTAGACCTGCCAGGCCGCTGTTCTCTTTGATCCCGTGTCGGGCCATAATCCGTTTGGCTTCGATCACAGTGAACCTCTCCCAGGCTTCGGTATCCAGTTCAATAGCTTTCGCCAGCCCGTATTGCTTCTCTACCGCCTGAAACCAGAGCCCGTCGTGGGCCAGCCAGTTCTTGGCAAAGTCGGTCAGCATCCCCAGGAGTTGTTCACGCTCAAAATCTTCGATGGTATTCATATCTTTCCCTCTCGCTCTTTGTCGTCTCGCTGAAGTTTCGTGAAGAGTATTAAAACCGATTCGATGACTATTTACAAGTTTCATTTTCTGTGCTATGTTAGACGGGTGTACGATACACCGATGCCGGCGGATTGTTATTGCCTGTCCGCCCCGGTGAATAAAGACTGGACGGGGATGTTCACCTGCAAAAATCTGCGTAATCAGGAGCGATTTGCGTGAACACTTGTAGAAAGTCTTTCGTTATTGCTGTAAGATGGCATATACTAACAGGATATTGCGCCTTAAATTCGGTTCCGTCGGGCACCGTGTTCGCTGTGATAGCCAACAGAAAGCAAGTGGAGAGCATCGATGAAATTTAGAACTGCCGCAGTAGTTGCCAGCTTTGTATGTTTGGGCTCGTTCTCAGCCGTTCGAGCGGGTGAACTGTCAGCCAACCTGCAATCGAGTATATCGGCCCGGTCCGCCGACGAAATGATCACTGTCTGGATTCAGCTTCCCAAACTCGAGGACGCCAAGCAGTTTAAAGCTTCAATAGCAGCCTCGGCGCCAACGCGCGCGGAACGACACGCTATCGCCGCCCGCCGGCTCAAACGGGATCATGTCTCCGCCCAGAAGAATCTGTTGAGCAAGCTCTACGAATTGCAGCAAAGGAACCTCGTCACTAACATCAAACCGCACTGGCTGGTGAATATCGTTGAGGCGGATATCCGCATCACCGAGCTGTCAGATCTGGCTGGCCGTTCCGATGTCGAGAAGGTCCACGCCGTGCCCCGAATCCTCTCGTTAGAGCCGGACGTGAGTAAGGATTATCCGGCGCCGGCAGACCCCGCGGTAGGCATCGAGCTGAACCTGAGCTATATCAACGCCGACTCGGCGTGGAAGTACGGTTATCAGGGAGACGGCAGGGTGGTGTGCTCTTTTGACACCGGCGTCAAAGGCGACCACCCGGCTCTTGCGGCGAGTTGGAAGGGACTCGACGGCGACTCGGCGGCAGCCTGGTATGACCCGCGCGACAAAGAACCTTTCCCGCACTTACTCTTTGGAGACCACGGCACTCACGTGATGGGTATCATGGTCGGTATTGACAATATTACGGGCGATACTATCGGCGTCGCCCCGAAAGCCAAATGGATATCGGCAGCCGTGATGGATGTCGATGGTGCGTCGCTTATCGACGGTTTTGAGTGGGCGGCGGACCCGGACGGTAACCCCAACACGGTTGACGATGTTCCTGACGTTATCAACCATAGCTGGGGAGTCGATGATATCGGCTGCGAGAATTTCTTCTATGACTTGATCGAGTACACGGAAGCACTGGGTATTGTCAACATCTTCTCGGCCGGAAACGACGGCCCCGATGTGGCTTCTCTGCGTAACCCGGCCAACCGTGCCAACGATACACTGGACTGCTTCGCCGTCGGCAACATCCGTATCACTAGCACCCCGCCGGATATCAGCATGACCTCGTCGCGCGGGCCATCCGACTGCGTCGGCGGCGGCACCAAACCGAACGTGTGCGCCCCCGGCACAGGCGTGCGTTCGGCCATCGCCAACTATCCCTGGTATGGAGCCAAGAGCGGCACTTCGATGGCGGCACCGCATGTTTCGGGTCTGGTGGCCCTGCTGCGGCAGAAGAACCCCAACGCTACCGTCGATGAAGTAAAAAACGCTATTCTGACAACCACGCAAAAATTCGGCATGGACCTCCCCGACTATGACTTCGGCT
The DNA here is from genome assembly GCA_965602205.1 of uncultured bacterium. Lineage (GTDB taxonomy): Bacteria > Zixibacteria > MSB-5A5 > GN15 > FEB-12 > DAOUUR01. The sequence goes on from CBFCYQ010000247.1 coordinate 3,764, forward strand.
GGGGCATCATCGACTGCTGGGCGGCGCTGCAAGCCCTGTCGAGTAACAACACCGATCCCAACGTAAGAGTCTATGCCTTTGACCATCCGGTGATTGTCCCGGGCTCAGCCGTTACCGGCACCATCGTCCTTCAGAATCTGGGCGCCGAGGTCACTGGCGTAACCGGGACCCTGGTCGCTACTAATGAAGCCCTGACGATTATTGACGGCTCGGCATCTTTCGGAACGATTGCCGAAGGTGACACGGTGCGGGCCGGCGATGTGGTCAGCGTCCAGGTCGCCGACACCGTCAGCCCCGGTTCCATTCTTACGCTGGACTTCGATATCAGTGGCAACGGTGGCGCTTACACGACTACTCTGGAACTCAGCTTTGTGGTCCCGCCCCGACCGGAACGTGATTTTGTAACGCATGCCGCGGGCGGTGTGCGCTTCACCATCTCCAATTACGGCGCCATGGGACTGGGTAGCACGTCTTTCTGGCCGGCCGGCGGAGAGGGCTTCCGTGTCGATGCCGGGGCCAACGACCTGTACGAAGGCGGGTTGATGATCGGCATAAACTCCCTTTATGTTTCCGACGGAGTCAGAAATGCCATCGGCGAGCCTGACGGCGATTTCAGTGTTATTCCCGGAGGTAACCTGACTCTGGTCTCGCCCGGCAGTATGGCCGACGAGGAGAGT
>CBFCYQ010000248.1:0-4438 GCA_965602205.1 uncultured bacterium
TGAAAGCATACACTTCACGATTCTCGTAGCGGGCAACCTGGATCAAAATGTGAGCGGCGGCGCCGAAACCGTAGAAGCCCAGTTTCTGAGCATCGCCGGTCATCCGATACGACCGGTAGCCGATTAACCCGGCGCACAACAGGGGGGCGGCCTGAAGGTCGGGGTATCCCTTCGGAATGGGGAAGCAGAAGCGCTCGTCGGCGGCGCACAACTCGGCAAAGCCGCCGTCGATTTGATAGCCTGTATATCGGGCCTGACCACAGAGGTTTTCCCGGCCCGAGCGACAATAGCCGCAATTGCTGCAACTGCCGCCCAGCCAGGGCACGCCGACACGATCACCGGGCCGGTACTGTCCGCTGCCCTCGTCGGTGTTGACCACGGTACCCACGATCTGATGCCCGGGTATCAGTGGCAAGCGGGGTTCTGTCAGGTCACCGTCGACGACATGCAGGTCCGTGCGGCACACGCCGCAGGCATGCACACGGATGAGAAGTTGGCCCGGCTGGGGGACCGGGTCCGGAACTTCAGCCGCACGCAACGGCTGCCCCGGGGACTGCAATATCATTGCTCGCATTCTTACCTCTTTCCTGATCGCCGGCCGTCCGGCCGTGTCATACCACTTTTTTAAGTCGCGAGAGTGAATTTGTCAATCAACTTCTGGCAAGACGTATCTAAAAAAAACCCGGCAGTGCGAACGGACTAACACTGCCGGGCCGTTTGCCATTCCCGCTGGCGCGGTCAGGGCGTTCCCCCTCTTACATATTTTGCGAGCAACCGCTTACTCTATTGCTGATCCCTCTGTCTCGGCTTATGGGGACTGATCCCGGTAAGCCAGAAAGCTTTTATTGGACTCTCTGCTGTCCCGCCTCTCATCCACTCCCTGGTTTGCCGACCCGACAGGGACGTCTTAGAACACATCCATGCCTGGAAAGTCGGCCGTCCCTCCTGGACTATGATGTCAGGGACAATACGGTGCCGGTCCAGGCGGTATTCCGAACAAATAAGTGGTCAGGAACGCAACATCCGAGATATTGACCGATTCCGTGCAATTGGCATCTCCGGCCAGCGACGGCACGGGCGGTGGCCCGGACGGGATGCCGAAAAGATACGCGATCAGGAAGGTCACGTCGGATATATTGACTGCCCTGCTGGAATTGGCGTCGCCTCGGTAATACGACATGGCGCTGTTGATCGAACTTGACCACTTGGATAATCCAAACTTATTGGTTGCCTTCACCTGCCAGTACTGCCACTGGGAGATGGGAATGCTGTCGCTTGATATAAGAATCTCGGAGACATCATTGACCGAGTCCTTGAAAACCTCACCGCCGGGAAAGCTGGGTGTGGGCCCCAAGAAGAGTACATACTCTACAGTGTCGTTCTGGATGATGCTGCCGGCGTCCTCCCAGTCAAACAGCAGTCCGCTTTGTAAAGACAAATCGACCACACAGGCGTCTTCCGGCCCGGTGAGATCGAAATCGCCGGGAGGTACCGCTCCGTAAATAAAATCAAACGCTGAGACCGCCGGATGTGAAAGACGTGCAAACCCATAAAGGTCTCCGTAGGCCGCAACTCGCCAGAAAAAGGTGGTAGGATCCTGGGGCAGGTCGTCTACATATAAGGTGTAAGCGGTGTCGGCGAGGGCAGGCATGACGGTAGTCGATTCCGTAGCGAAGATAATAGATGTGCCGTACTGCAATTCGTAATAAACACCTTCGCCCGGATAAACAGAATGCGACCGACTCCAGATCAGGTCGAAACTGTCGCCGGATTGACCCGCTAGCACCGCGCCGGTAAGCGGTTCAGTCAGGCTAAACGGCACTGGCGGATAATCAATGAAGATTATGGAGCCCTCGGCGGTGGCGGGTATCTGTTCGCCGTAGACGTCTTTGAGTGAGTAATATGCATACGACAGGTCAACCATACCCGTGTCAGTGGCCTCCAACGTGAGAGAAGCCAGCAAACCCGGACCATCGGCGGATATTCCGGCTCCCAGCACCAACCCTTCCAGGCGGAGAATGGTACTGCCGTTCTTGAAATAGCAGCCAAAATCGGTCATAGCGCCGGTGGTGTCCCAGAAGGTTCCTTCGGTCGCAGAGATTTTCTCGAGTTTGGTGGCGTCGAAGTTTATCTCCGCTACAAAGAGCTTCAGGCTCTGGACATCTTCATCGACACGCAATTCGAGATCAAAAGTAGTGCCAACGCCTTCCGAGATGAACACGGTGTCGACATTGAGAAATAATTTTTCCGCCATTGCGATCTGGCTCATGCCGACGCCGAAAAAGCATACCCCCATAACGATTAAGTAGGACAGGATTTTGAGCATTGCCGCTCCTCCACATATTTTTTCATGTCCGTTCATTGCTTTGAGAGAAGAGGGGCAAAACGGCGTGCCCCCCCTCTCTGTCCTACCCACCGTTACTGGTGAGGTATAGAGGGAAGGGGTGAGGAGGTATCCGAACCCTTCCCTCTATCTTGCTCACCATTACGGTGAGGTAGAGGTTACTTGAGCAGCACCATCTTCCTGGTTGCAGTAAACGTGCCGGCTTCCACCCGATACAGGTAGATTCCGGAACTGAAGTTACTGGCATCCCAGCTGATGGTGACAATACCCGCATCAGCATAACCGGTAAACGTTTCCACCAATTGACCAGCGATGTTGTAAACCTGCAGCGTGTACTCGCTGGCCACGGGCAGGCTGAGGTCGATGGTTGTCGCCGGGTTAAACGGATTCGGGTAGTTCTGCGAAAGCGCGAATTCCGTCGGAATCAGTACTTCCGCCTTGGCGGTAACCTCGAAGGTCACCTCGACCACGTTATTCGACCAGTCCCGAACGTCGACGGTCGTGGCTTCAAGCGCCACGGGCCCGGCGACTTCGGACCGGAAGGTCAACGTGAACATTTCCTTGCCCTCGAACTGGCCGCCGAGAGCCACTGCCGCGATGTCAACTCCGGTTTTATTCTTCGTATAGAAGAAGGCCTTTTGCACGGATTCGTGCATGGCGCCCGGGGTGACACTCTCCAGTGTGTAGCTCTCGCGGTCAAAGTCCAGAACCAGGTTATAGCCCAGAATAGCGTTCGACTGCTCGGCATTTAAGGCCTCGGTGAAGATTTCACCGGCCTCCACGATAGCCGGCACAACCGCCTCCATCGCCAACTCGGAGACAACCGGCTTGGCGCCGCCGCCGTTGGTCTTGACGCAGTTGTAGGTGTGGTAGTTCATGCCAAACACGACGAAGTCACCGAAATCGACGTCGTCGTCCGGCAGCGGGTAATAGCCGTCCAGAGCCACCGGGTCGATATCGAGTTCGGGATTGTACCATGCGTCGTTAAGGCCGCCTTCGTACGAGTTATAAGCCTGGGCAAAAGCGCCAAACTCCGTCTCGTAATCGATGCAGCCGTCGGCCGAACTGCCGCCGAGGTAGTCGCCGCCAACATAGTTGGTCGACAGGTTCGATGTCGCGTACGACGTGGACATATTACCCGCCATGTCTACCGACCACATCGAGAAGCAGTAGATATCCATGTGCGGGCCTTCGAAGGTCCACTCCGTCACGTCACCCGGGATAACGATCGGTCCGTCAGCCGGGAAGCCCTGGCCCCAACCAGGAGCCGGCGGATTGGGATTGGTGTATTCCGGGTAGTCGTCGTTATAGTTGTACTTCATGAAATAGAACTGGATTGTCTCACCGATGCTCCATTCCAGAAGAGCACAACACTTTGGCGTAGCCGTGAAGGCTGTCGGGGCTGCCGGCGGAGTGATGTCAAAGATGATGCTGCCGGGAACCGCAGGGCCCCAGTTATTGGCATCATCGATGAAGAAGATTTCCAGCGTCTTGGTCCCCTGGCCGGTTGTCAGGAGCCACGGCAAATCCGCGATCGGGAAGTAACCCACAGGTGAGCCGTTACCGGGGGGGGGGGTGTTACGGACATACATCAACACCGCGTCGGGGTCGACCATGAACGTGGTCAACATCACGTTACGGTTGTTGGTGTATCCCGGCGTCACGTACGGGTTGGCGGAAATCGGCTGTTCCACGACATAGGTGCCCGTAGGCGGCGTCTGATCGAGTTCGATCGAGGTCGGCCCGTGAACATCACTGAGGTTGCCGGCATCGTCCTCGACCTGAACGTAAACGTCCTTATTGCCGTCGCCGGTAGCAACGGTGAACGTGAACGTCTTCGGCGCAGGATTGGACAGGGGGTAGCCGGTGGTGCTCATGGTTGCACTCTCGGAAAACGCGATATTGTCCGGATATTGATCGGTCCAGTCAACAGCCACACTAAGGTTCTCGTTATTGGTCTTGGCCGCGCCGCCGTTGATGACCACAGTGTTGATCACCGGAATGGTCAGGTCGAATATGATGCCGCCGGCATCGTTATTGGACCCGGTGCGACCGGAGCAGTCCCGTACCTCGGCATACAGCGGCAGGTAAGCG
>CBFCYQ010000249.1:0-4433 GCA_965602205.1 uncultured bacterium
ATAATGGAATTGTCCGGACAGACATGCCCGGTCTGCGCCAACATGTATCGCACTACTCTGAACGACCTGGCCTACACGCTCGAGAACCTGGGGGAGATCAAGCCGGTGAAAGTGTCCGAACCGGTGCGCGGCGAGGCTTTGCTGGCGCTGGAGAAGATGCTGGAAATCGCCTGAAAAAACTTTTACCGGCCAAACTTGACTCCTTTGGTAGATAATCGCTATATTAGAATTTCAGGGTAGATGATGTTGCTCAATTTGATACAAGGGGAAGCAGAAAATGGCTGTTGACGTTTTAGTCCCGCAGATGGGCGAATCCGTTCTGGAAGGCACGATTCTGGAATGGAAGGTCAAAGTCGGTGATCCCGTGAAACTTAATCAGCCGCTCGTGGAGTTGATGACCGACAAGGTCAATGTCGAGATACCGGCCGAGGCTGAAGGCGTCCTGGCGCATCTTTTTGCCAAGGCTGGTGACGTGGTTCCGGTCGGGACGCGCATAGCAGTAATAGATGACGGTAAAGGCGACGTCGAGACGGCCACAGAAGAGCCGGCGGCCGCTGTCAAAGAACCCGAGGCGCCGATCAGCGCGAAAGTTGAGGCGCCGGCGCCCGAGGCTGCGCGCCCGGCGGAAATAAAGGGTACCGCCCCGGTCGGCCGGGGTAAGACCTCGCCCAAGGTGAAGATGCTGATTCGACAGTATGGAATCGACCCGGTCACAATTACGCCGACCGGCAAGGACGGTCTGGTGACGGTGGCCGATGTTATGCGCACTGTCGAGGGTCGCGCGCTGCAGGCCGGATTCACACTCGGGCCGATACCGCCGCCGCCCGCGCCCATGCCGTCGATCAGTGCCGCCGCACCCGCAGAGCGGGCCGAGACAGAACCAAAAGCCCGGGAACCTAAAATCAAGGTGGAAATACCGACCTTCGAGCCGCCCCCGGAATTGCTGCGAGAAAGACGCATGCCCCTGGCCGGCGTTCGCAAGCTGATCGCCGAACATATGGTCAAGTCGATCCACACCGCCACACATGTCACGACTTTCGAAGATATCGACCTGACGGAACTGGTTAAATACCGCCGGAGCATCAAGCAGTCGTTTATCGACACCTACGGCGCCAACATCACCTATATGCCCTTTATCATCAAGGCGGCCTGCACGGCGCTTAAAGAGTTCCCAACTATCAACGCCTCGCTTACCGAGACGGAGATTGTCCTCAAGAACTATTATAACATTGGTGTCGCCGTGGCGCGGGAGGAAGGGCTAATCGTCCCGGTCATTAGAGATGCCGATAAGAAAACGATTGTGGAACTGGCCGTCGAACTGCACCAGTTGGGCGAAAAGGCCCGCACCAACACCCTGACTCCGGATGATGTTTCGGGTGGGACTTTTTCGATTACCAACGCCGGGATGTTTGGTGCTACGGCTTCCACGCCGATCATCAACCAGCCACAGGTTGCTATCCTGGGTGTTCACGCCATCGTGAAAAAACCGTGGGTGGTCAACGACGAAATCGTCATCCGCGATATATCGTCCTTTGGTATGTCATTTGACCACCGGTTGATTGACGGTCACACGGCGGTGCAGTTCTTGCACCGTGTTCACGGATACCTGGCCGACACGAATAAGCTACTGTTGCAGCTTCGGTGATGATGACGACTCAGAGTGACAAGCTCTACGGCTGGGTGCTGGAGCTTGGCCGGGTTGACTACGAAAAGTCTTTGCAGTGGCAGCGGGGACTCGTCAAACTGCGTAAGGATGGTATGGTGAGAGATACCATCATCATGCTGGAGCATCCGCCGGTGGTCACTGTGGGTCGCGACGGCCACGAGGAAAATTTCGCCAACCTGGATATCCAGCCTTTCTTTATCGAAAGGGGCGGCGATGTTACGTATCACGGTCCCGGCCAGTTGGTAGTGTACTTCGTCTTCAACCTCGCGCGGCGCGGCCGAGATTTACACGTTTTTATGGCCAACATTCAGCAGGGCATTATCGAAGCTTTAAAAGAGTTCGGGGTCGAGGCAGAGTTGGGTGATGAGCATACCGGCGTGTGGGTGACCGGCAAGAAGATCGCCTCCATCGGGGTGGCCGTGAAAAGCTGGATTTCATTTCATGGGGCCGCCGTCAACCTCAACACGCGCCTGGACGATTTTGATAACATCCAACCGTGCGGGCTTGATGCCGGGACCATGACCAGTCTTAACGACATTCTATGCGCCGGCGTCGACGAAAACCGCTTCCGGCAGGTGCTGCTGGACAAGTACCGGATCGTATTTAACACGCAATTTGACCCCATCACGCTGGAGTTTCTTGCCGAGGACATCGAATCGCAGGCGGGCGGCAACGTCATATAGGAAAGTCAGCGGGGCTGGTTTAAGCGTTGTAGAGAGGATGCAGATGGAACTGAAAGGTAAAGTTGCCTTTATATCGGGAGGGACCAGGGGAATAGGTCTCGCGGTAGCAGAGATGCTGGCTCGAAAGGGCGCGAATATCGTCTTGAATTATTTCCGCAGTCGCCAGAATGCGAAGGAGGCGGTCGCCAAAATCGAAGGCTATGGCGTGGAGTGCTATGCCCATCGGGCCAATATGGGCAACCACGACCAGTTGCCGGCCATCTTTGATGGTATCAAGGAACGGTTTGGAAAACTGGACATCCTGATATCAAACGCCGCTTTGGGTCTGTTCACGCGAATGCTTGATATCGACGATAAGGCCTGGGATCTATCCATGCATACCAATGCCCGCGCCTTCCTGCACTGTATTCAACTGGGGGCTCCGATCATGCCCGACCACAGCCGCATCGTCACCCTCTCGTCGCTGGGGTCGATCAGGTACATTCCCGGCTACGCATCCATCGGGGTTTCCAAGGCAGCGATTGAGAATATTGTCAAATACGCCGCTATCGAACTGGCTGGGCGACACATCACCGTCAACTGCGTGTCCGGTGGGTTCATCGATACCAGCGCCCTCAAAGTTTTCCCCAATTACCAGCAGATGCTGGATGAGGTTTCGGAACGAACGCCGTTCAAACGCGTCGGCAAGCCGGAGGAAGTCGCCGCGGTGGTCGCTTTTCTGGCCAGTCCGGCGGCGAGTTGGATCACCGGACAAACGGTCATCGTAGACGGGGGATACTCCCTGATGTAGACCGGCGAGCCGGTCCCCCCACACAAAATCGAGCTCTTACTTGGCGCGAAGGGCGTTGACGATTCGGAACCGAGAGGCCCTGACGGCCGGCAGGAAACCGCCCACAATACCCATCAGAACGGCAAATAACAGGGCCCAGCCGGCTATGTCCCACGAGATTTCGAAGGAAAAAGCCAACTCGGCGAACGTATTCCAGTTGGTCGTAGAGACCTCGACAAATTTGAGCAGCGAAGCTGTCACCAGACCCAGCAATCCGCCGATGATCGAGATGATAACGGCTTCAATCAAGAAGGCGGACAGCACCTTTGTTCTGCTAAAACCAAGCGCCCGCAGGGTACCGATTTCGATCGTGCGGTTGGCAACTGACGAGTACATGGTAATCATCGCCCCCACGACCGCTCCCAGGGAGAATATTATGCTAATGGCAATTCCCATGACGCTGATGAAGAGACTGGTGAAGCGGGATTGCTCCAGATAATACTCTCTCTCGCGCATGACCTCGACCGTGAGCCGGGGATCGCTTTCCAGGCGTTCCTTCATGACCTCGAATTCATCCGGTGAAGTCAGCCGCATCGTCAGCGAAGAAAACACCGGTCGCCCGAAGGCATCCATGAGTTGATCGACATCACCCCAAATCTCCGATTCGAATCCTGAGCCACCGGATTCGAAAATGCCTACGATTGTCCAGTCGCGCGTGCCAAAGCGCAGTGTTTCGCCAAGACCACAGCCCTGGAAAGTGGCTGCTACCTTGGCCCCGGCGATAATCTCGGAGGTGCCTTCACGCCACATTCGTCCGTCCACAAGTCTCATGTTGGGACGGAGTTTCCGGGAGTACTCGGTAACACCGCGCACCGGGACGTTGCTTGGTTCATCGGTGCCGCGTTTGGGCTGGTTAATCAACACCAGGATTTCGTTGGTGAAAAGCGGCGAGCCGTCAGTGTCGGCGGATACGGCCGCGTCGGCCTTGACGGTATTCGCCATATCCCTGGGGATTATTGACTGGACCTCGGTCTGCGATGCGCGACGGATCACGATGACGTTGTCTTCCAGGCCGGTCTCCACCAGGGCCGTTCTCAGCCCGTGGGAGAGCATCAGTACCGCACAGAAGACAAAGACCACCAGGGCGATACCGACGATGGTGAGTATCGAGGTGAGCCGGCGGGCGAAGACGTTCTTGTATGAATAACTCATCAGCAAGGGCATCGCTTGTTACCTAATCAATGATTCTCAGCCCGTTAACGATAGGTGTCCTCAGGGCTTTATATGTGGGAAATATGGCGGCCAGCATTCCCAC
>CBFCYQ010000250.1:0-4400 GCA_965602205.1 uncultured bacterium
TCGTACCTACGTTGACATGCGGCTTCGTCCGCTCAAACTTCTGCTTCGCCATAACTCCGGAATTCCTCCAATATCTATATCCTGATTTTCTCCAACATCTTCTTGGACACATCGACCGGGACGGCCATATAGCGGGCAAACTGCATCGTAAATACAGCCCTTCCCTGGGAAATATTGCGCAACGTGTTGGCGTAACCGAACATCTCCGCCAACGGCACATTTACCGAAACCACCGTCACGTCATCGCGCGGCACCATACCGTTGATTTTGCCCCGCCGCGAGTTGAGGTCACCCACGACGGCCCCCATATAGGCCTCGGGGACCACTACCTCTACATCCATAATAGGCTCCAGCAGAATCGCGCGCGCTTTCGCCACGCCGGCCTGCAAGCCCATAGAACCGGCTACACGGAAGGCCATCTCGTTGGAATCCACATCATGATAGCTGCCATCGTAAAGCTCACAGTGGATGCCCGTCATGGGATAACCCGCCAGAACACCGTTATTCATGGCATCCCGCACGCCCTTTTCGACAGCCGGAACGAACTCCCGGGGAATTCTCCCGCCAACCAGCTTGTTTTCAAACTTGAAGTGCGAACCGTCCGGGGTGGGCCTCAGCCGCAGCCAAACGTGCCCGTAATGGCCCCTTCCGCCGGACTGGCGGACGAATCGGCCTTCGGCTTCAATCTCGGAGGTGATCGTCTCTTTGTACGCCACCGACGGCCTGCCCACGGAAGCCCCGACGCTGAACTCCCTCATGAGTCTGTCGACGAGAATCTCCAGGTGCAACTCTCCCATCCCACTGATAATAGTCTGGCCGGTTTCCTCGTCCTGCTTTACCAGGAAGGTCGGGTCTTCCTCGGACAACTTGGACAAGGCGTCGCTGAGCTTGTCCTGGTCTATCTTCGTCTTGGGTTCAATAGAGACGGAAACGACCGGCTCCGGGAAAGACATCCGCTCGAGAACGACGGGATGTTTGATATCGCAAAGAGTATCGCCGGTAGTCGTCTTGCGGAAGCCGATAGCCGCGACGATATCGCCGGCCCCGGCTTCGCGCACGTCCGTCCGTTTGTTGGAGTGCATCCGCAAAAGGCGGGCGACTCGTTCTTTGATGCCGGAATTGGTGTTAATCACGTATGACCCGGCTTTAACCACGCCGGAATAGACCCGCAAATACGTCAACCGCCCCACATAAGGGTCGGTAGCTATCTTGAACGCCAGGGCGGCGGTGGGCTCGTTGACATCGGGGCTGCGCAATACGGTCTTCTCGGTATTGTCAATATTGTGGGCCTCCACCGGCGGCATATCGAGCGGCGACGGCAGGAAATCCACGATGCAATCGAGCAGCTTCTGCACACCCTTATTCTTGAACGACGAGCCGCACAGAACCGGCACCATGTGGCTGGCAATGGTCGCCTTACGTACGGCCTGCATAACCCGGTTCGGGTCGAGTTCCTCGTCATGAAGGAACTGCTCGAGAAGGTGATCATCATATTCCGCCACCGCCTCGAGCAGTTTCTCCCGGTACTCATTGGCCGTTGCCAGCATGTCATCGGGTACATCCAGATCATCAAAGGTGACGCCCTGGGAAGCCTCGTGAAATACGCGGAACTTCATGGTCAGCAGATCGATTATCCCGCTGAACATGTCGCCCTCGCCGGCCGGGATGTTTATGGCCACGCATCTGGTGGCAAAGCGCTCGTTCATGGCGCGAAGGGTATTCTCAAAACTGGCCCCGGTCCGGTCCATCTTGTTGATATAGGCGATACGCGGAACGCCATACTTGTCGGCCTGGCGCCAAACGGTTTCTGATTGCGGCTCCACGCCTCCGACGGCACAAAAGAGCGCCACGGCACCGTCCAAAACCCGTAGCGACCGCTCCACCTCGACCGTGAAATCCACGTGACCGGGCGTATCGATGATATTGATCTCGTTATCACGCCAATAGCAGGTGGTGGCAGCCGAGGTAATAGTTATACCGCGCTCCTTTTCCTGCTCCATCCAGTCCATGGTGGCGGCGCCGTCATGAACTTCCCCCATGCGGTGCGTCTTCCCCGTATAAAAGAGAATGCGCTCCGTGGTGGTCGTCTTGCCAGCGTCAATATGCGCCATAATGCCAATATTTCTAATCTTTTCCAGCGTCATCGTACAAGCAAAAAAAATCCCTGACTGATTCTAAAAAAACGAGAATGTGCCTTATTCGACGGTGAGGAGCAGCACACTCGGTTATCCCATCAGCAGGGCAGGAAATCGAGATTGTCTACTTCCCCGGAACTCAGTAACTACGCACTATATCACTCTTCTTCAAAAAGCTTAACCTCTGTAGCCTGTCACTCCCTCATTGGTACGGCTACCACCTAAAGTGAGCAAAGGCCTTGTTGGCCTCGGCCATCTTGTGCGTGTCCTCCTTCTTCTTTATTGAGGCTCCCTCGTTATTGGCCGCGGCCATAAACTCTGCGGCCAGTTTCTCGGCCATCGATTTACCGCCTCTCGAAGCGGAATACGATATTAACCATCTTATTGCCAGAGCGGTACGCCGATCCGGCCGGACTTCAACCGGCACCTGGTAGGTGGCACCGCCAACTCGTCTTGATTTTACTTCTATTACCGGTTTGACATTATTAACGGCCTTCTGGAACATCTCCAGACCCGACTGACCGGTCTTCTTCTCCATGGAATCGATGGCCGAATAGACTAACCGCTCGGCCGTCGATCGCTTGCCACTCTCCATCAGATACGATATGAACTGGGTAACCAGCCTGTCACCGTACCGGTGATCCGGAATAGGTGCGTGTTTTTCAGCACTAGTTCTTCGCGACATTCCCTATTGAATCCTTACTCTTTCGGTTTCTTCGTTCCATACTTCGAGCGGCTCCGTTTTCTTTCGGCCACACCGGTGGTGTCCATGGCCCCTCGGATAATGTGATAGCGGACCCCGGGAAGGTCCTTCACACGACCGCCTCGAATCAGTACAATCGAGTGTTCCTGGAGATTATGCCCTTCACCCGGAATATAGGCCGTAACCTCAATCTGATTGGTCAAACGCACCCTCGCCACTTTCCGCAAAGCCGAATTCGGCTTCTTCGGAGTTGAAGTGTAAACACGGGTGCAAACACCGCGCCTTTGGGGACAAGCCCCCAGCGCCGGCGTCTTGGCCTTCTCTACTACGCGACGTCTTCCTTTGCGTATCAACTGATTTATAGTAGGCAATCTTACTCCTATATCACCAAATCCCAAATCGATTCAGAAAGAGACTCGCAAAATATATGAAAAACCGTCTCTGTCAAGCGTTTTTATCAAAAATATCAGCCACTTCCGTCTCGTCAAGTCCCGATGCGGCTTGACCTTCCTGCGCTTCGGCCTCCTCATCCTCATCGGGCACGGCATGCAGATTCTTATACTTCTCAACGCCGGTGCCGGCAGGTATGAGGTGACCGATAATCACATTCTCCTTCAAACCGAGCAGGTAGTCGATCTTTCCGGATATCGCCGCCTCGGTCAAAACCTTGGTCGTTTCCTGGAAAGACGCCGCCGAAACGAAACTCTCCGTGGAGAGCGAGGCCCGCGTGATGCCTAAAAGAAGCGGCTTCGACGTCGCCGGCTCACCGCCTTCGGCGATGATTCTCGCGTTTTCCTCGGAAAACTTGATCTTGTCAACCTTTTCACCTTCCAGGAAATTGGTGTCACCGACCGTCTCGATCAAAACCTTCTGCATCATCTGCCGGACGATTACCTCGATGTGCTTGTCGTTAATCTTAACACCCTGAAGCCTGTAGACCTCCTGGATTTCGTTCACCAGGTATGCCTGGGCCTCGAATACACCGAGAATATTGAGAATATCGTGAGGGTTAATAGCGCCCTCGCAAAGACGCTCGCCGGCCCTGACACGGTCACCGTCATGAACCATCAGGTGCTTGCCGTGCGGGACGAGATATTCGCGCTCTTCCTCCTGCTCACCCTTAACGATAATCTGCTGCTGCCCGCGGACAATTTTGCCGAACTCTACAAATCCCTCGATTTCCGAAATCACCGCCGGATCATGCGGACGGCGAGCCTCAAACAATTCAGCCACCCGTGGCAGACCACCGGTGATATCTCGGGATTTGGCGATAACACGAGGCATCTTGACCAGCGCGTCACCGGCCTTAACCTCCTGACCATCAGACGCTTGTAACTGCGCCTCGGTCGGAATCCGATAGCTGGCCAGCATCTTACCCTTGTCACTTTCGATGATTATCGTCGGAAACATGGTCTTTTCTTTGGTGTCGATAATGATCTGCTGAATCAGACCGGTCTGCTCATCGTGGGCTTCCCGGTACGAGACGTCTTTGATGATGTCCTTGAAACGGACAACACCGCTTTTCTCGCAGACGATGGCACCCGTATAAGGATCCCACTCAT
>CBFCYQ010000251.1:0-4332 GCA_965602205.1 uncultured bacterium
GGCGAAAAGGCCGGTGACGTTCGTGATGCCAGCTTGAAGGCGCCGCCCGGCATGAGGGGCGTTGTTATCAAGACGCAGGTTTTCTCGCGCAAGGAGCGGTCGGAGGAGGCCAAAAAGCAGGAAAAGACGCAGGTGGCCGCTATCAAGAAGCTTTACGGTAAGAAGATTCACGATATTGCCGCCTTGCGCAGCAAAAAGGTGGGCGAACTGCTCGACGGCAAAACGTCGCTGACGGTGCGGTCGCTGGCCGATAATTCAGTGCTGATTCGCGCCGGTCACAAATACAAGGCGGAGTTCTTCCAGGACTTTGACCTCGATAACGCTATCGCGCCGGAAGGATTCTGCGATGATGCCACCACGAGCAAACACGCCCATAACGTCATTACCGAGGCCGCGGCGCTGATCGATCAGAAGAAGCAACAGATGGAGGTTGAGGTCGACAAGGTCGTGAGGGGGGCGGAACTACCCCCGGGTGTAAAGCAACTGGTCAAGGTCACCATCGCCATACGGAGGAAGATATCGGTCGGCGACAAGATGGCCGGTCGCCACGGCAACAAGGGCGTGGTTTCCAAGATAGTACCCATCGAGGATTTGCCCTACATGGATGACGGCACGCCGGTTGATATCATTCTGAATCCGCTGGGTGTGCCCTCGCGTATGAATGTCGGCCAGATACTCGAGACCCATCTTGGCTGGGCCGCGGATAAGCTCAGCCAGCGCTTCGCGATGCCTGTTTTTGAAGGCGCCACGGTGGAACAGATAAAAGACAAGCTGGAGGAGGCGGGCCTGCCGCAGGACGGCAAAGTAGTGCTCTACGACGGTTTGAGCGGAGAATCGTTCGGGAATCCGGTGACGGTGGGATACATATACATGCTGAAACTCTCCCACCTGGTTGACGACAAAATTCACGCTCGTTCGATTGGCCCTTACTCGCTGGTTACGCAGCAGCCGCTGGGCGGCAAGGCGCAGTTCGGCGGCCAGCGTTTCGGGGAGATGGAAGTCTGGGCACTGGAAGCTTACGGTGCGGCCTATACGCTGCAGGAGATGCTCACGGTGAAATCCGATGATGTCACCGGTCGCAGCCGGGTTTACGAAGCCATCGTCAAGGGTGAGAATCCGCCCGAGCCAGGTTACCCGGAGGCATTTAACGTTCTGATAAAGGAATTGCAGGCGCTCGGCCTCGACATCAAGCTGATCGAGAAGTAGCCTCAGTAGTAAGGGCATAAAGCTCATCGCTTTATATAGATTGACGGTTGATTCAAAGGAGTAGGTAATGGTCGATATGACAGGAAAAAAGCCCAGTGAAAATCGGAGAAAAGCGGGCGATTTCGCTGCGATTCAGATCCAGATGGCGTCGCCGGATACGATTCTCTCGTGGTCTTACGGTGAGGTGACCAAGCCGGAGACGATCAATTACCGGTCATTCAAACCGGAGCGCGACGGATTGTTCTGCGAGAGAATCTTCGGACCCGTCAAGGACTGGGAATGTAACTGCGGCAAGTACAAGCGGATTCGCTTCCGCGGTATCGTCTGTGATCGCTGCGGAGTCGAAGTTACCCAGTCAAAAGTCCGGCGCGAGCGCATGGGGCACATCGAACTGGCCGTTCCCGTTTCGCATATCTGGTATTTCAAGTCCCTGCCGTCGCGTATCGGTCACCTGCTTGATCTCTCCATTCGTGAACTGGAGAAGATACTCTATTACGAGGCATATCTGATAATCGATCCGGGTAACTCGTCATACCAGGTCGGCGACGTTTTCAGCGAAGAGGAGTTTCTGGAGCTGGAAGAGGCCGGCAAGACGTTTGACGCCCGAATGGGTGCTGATGCCGTTCGGGAACTTCTTAGCCAGCTCGACATTGACGAGATGGCCGTTACCCTCCGCGCGCAGGCCAAGGTGGAGACTTCGGTACAGCGCAAGAAGGACACGCTCAAGCGTCTGCGAATTATCGAATCTTTCCGTCAGTCCCAGAATCGACCGGAGTGGATGATTATGGAGATCATCCCGGTAATTCCGCCGGACCTGCGGCCTCTGGTGCCGCTGGAAGGCGGACGTTTTGCGACCTCCGACCTGAACGACCTTTATCGGCGCGTGATTAACCGTAATAATCGTCTAAAAAAGCTTATTGATATACAGGCTCCGGAGGTCATCCTCCGTAATGAAAAGAGGATGCTTCAAGAGGCGGTTGATGCCCTGTTCGATAACGGCCGGCGCACGCACTCTGTGCGCGGTGATTCCAAACGCCCGTTGAAATCTCTGTCGGATCTTCTCAAGGGCAAGCAGGGGCGTTTCCGCCAGAACCTTCTGGGTAAGCGCGTCGACTATTCCGGTCGTTCGGTGATTGTCGTCGGACCGGAACTCAAATTGCACCAGTGCGGTTTGCCGAAGAACATGGCTCTTGAACTCTTCAAGCCCTTCATCATCATGAAGCTTGAAGAAAAAGGCTACGTGCAGACGGTGAAATCGGCCAAAAAGCTCGTCGAGAAGGAGCGCCCGGAGGTATGGGATATTCTGGAAGAGATTATCGAAGATCACCCGGTGATGCTCAATCGCGCGCCCACTCTGCACCGACTGGGCATTCAGGCTTTTTATCCCAAGCTGATTGAAGGGAAGGCTATCCGCCTGCATCCCCTGGTTTGTTCGGCCTTTAACGCCGACTTTGACGGCGACCAGATGGCCGTGCACGTGCCGCTATCGTTCGAGGCGCAGTTGGAGGCCAAGGTGTTGATGCTGTCCTCGCACAACATTCTTCTGCCTTCTTCCGGCCGGCCTGTTGCCGTGCCATCGCACGACATCGTCCTGGGCTGTTATTATCTGACCAAGCCGGTGGTCGGCGGCAAGGGGGAAGGCAAAGCCTTCTCGTCCGCTGACGAGGCCATGTCCGCTTTTGAGGCGGGCTTTGTCGATATACACGCTCTTGTCAAAGTCAGGATGGACCAGCAGTTGGTGGAGACGACACCGGGAAGGCTGATATTCAACAGCATTCTGCCTGACAAGATACCGTTTTTCAATGATGTCGCGAACCGCTCCAAACTCGAGGAGTTGGTGCGGTTTACGTACTGGAAATTGGGGCAATGGGTGACAGTCGAGTTCCTTGACCGCCTGAAGTACACCGGCTTTGAGTACGCGACCCTGGCGGGTGTGACGGTGTCTATTGATGACCTGGTCATCCCCGATGAAAAGCAGAAGATCATCGACGATGCCAAAAAAGAAGTTGCGCGCATCCAGAAGCGTTACGAGCGGGGCGTCATCACCAATGGTGAGCGCTACAATCAGGTGATTGATACGTGGGTGCGGGTCACGGCGGATATATCGAGCGTCATGTTTGAAAATCTTGCCAGCCAGCGCCAGGGTTTCAATCCCGTCTACATGATGGCCGACTCCGGGGCCCGGGGCTCGCGCGAGCAGATCCGGCAGTTGGCCGGTATGCGCGGGCTGATGGCCAAACCGCAGAAAAAGATTACCGGCGGTGTCGGCGAGATCATCGAAAGTCCCATCACGTCCAACTTCCGTGAAGGTCTTTCAGTGCAGGAGTACTTCATTTCGACTCACGGTGCCCGTAAAGGCTTGGCTGACACGGCGTTAAAGACAGCCGACGCCGGCTATCTCACGCGGCGCCTTGTTGATGTTGCCCAGGATGTCATAATCCGCGAGGAAGACTGTGGCACCATTCTGGGGCTCGAAGTCTCGGCGATTAAAGAGGGTGAGGAAGTCAT
Source organism: uncultured bacterium (assembly GCA_965602205.1). Taxonomy (GTDB): domain Bacteria; phylum Zixibacteria; class MSB-5A5; order GN15; family FEB-12; genus DAOUUR01. The sequence goes on from CBFCYQ010000251.1 coordinate 3,715, forward strand.
TGAGTCCCTCAGCGACCGTATTCTGGGTCGGGTGACACTCGATGATATTTACGATCCCATAACCGATGAACTGGTGATTGAGGCCGGACACGACATTAAGGAGCATGAGGCTCAGACGGTAGAAGACAGCGGCGTCGAAACCGCCCGTATCCGTTCGGTGCTGACCTGTGAATCGAAATACGGTGTGTGCGCCAAGTGTTATGGCCGAAACCTGGCGATGATGAAGATGGTCGATATCGGTGAGGCGGTGGGAGTCATTGCCGCCCAGTCGATCGGCGAGCCCGGCACCCAGTTGACGCTGCGAACGTTCCACATCGGCGGCACGGCGGCCCGAATTGCCGAACAGTCCCAGGTCGAGGCCAAATACGCCGGAACCATCAAGCTGGAGGACGTCCAATCCGTTGACCGCGAAGACGGTACGGTGATGGTGACCAGCCGTGAAGGTGTTGGTGAGGCTCATATTATTGACGACAAGGGCCGCGTTCGGGCTCGTCTGAAGGTTCCCTATGCCTCGCACCTGCTGGTCAAAGATGGCCAGAAGGTGAAAAAGGGCGAGATCATCTATGAGTGGGATCCTTATACGGGTGCCATCGTCTGCGAGAAAAGCGGTGTTGTCCG
>CBFCYQ010000252.1:0-4287 GCA_965602205.1 uncultured bacterium
CAATTCCGACGTCGACGGCGGCACGACTATTTTGACTTCGCCCACGATGGATCTATCGGGGGGCGAGGCGGTGGTCAGCTATGCCCGTTGGTATTCCAACGACTTCGGTGACAATCCGCACAGCGACGTGTTCGAGGTATATATTTCAGCCAATGACGGGGTAGACTGGCTGCTCGCCGAAACGGTGGGACCGGTGGAAGAAACCTCCGGCGGCTGGTATCAGCATTCCTTCCTGGTCAGTGACATAACGACACCCACGTCCCAGATGAAGGTGCGTTTCGACGCCTCCGACCTGGGCAGCGGCTCGGTGGTAGAAGCGGCGGTAGACGACTTCAGCGCGACGGTCTATGAGTGCGATATGGGTGCGGATTCCGACGGGGATGGAATAGCCAACGCGATCGACAACTGTCCGAGCACGCCTAACCCGGGGCAGGAGGACAGCGATGAGGATGATGTCGGCGATGCCTGTGACAATTGCTATCTGACTGTCAATCCCTTGCAGACGGATGCCGACCAGGATGGTTTCGGCAACGCCTGTGACAATTGCCCCGACCTGGAGAATCCGAACCAGACGGACACTGACAGCGATGATGTCGGTGACGCCTGTGACAACTGCCTGAATACGCCCAACCCCAATCAGGCCGATGCCGACGAGGATACTCTCGGCGATGCCTGTGACGAGTGCCCTAACGATGCCGAGAACGACGCCGACGAGGACGGCGCCTGCGGTGATGTCGACAACTGCCCGGGTCTGGCCAATCCCGGTCAGGAGGACAATGACCAGGATGGCCGGGGCAACGCCTGTGACAACTGCATCGACACACCCAACCCGGGGCAGGACGACCGCGACACGGATGGCGCCGGTGATGCCTGTGATGTCTGTCCCGACGACCCCGAAAACGACATCGACGAGGACGGCATCTGCGGCAACGTCGATAACTGTCCCGGTACGGCCAACAGCGACCAGGCTGACGTCGACGCCGATGAAATCGGCGATGCCTGTGACGACTGTGTTGATGTCGATAATGACGGCTACGGTGCTCCGGGTTATCCTGCGAGTACCTGCGAAATTGACAATTGCCCGGATGATTTCAACCCGGATCAGAGCGATGCCAACGGTGACGGAGTGGGAGATGCCTGCTGCTGTCTCGGTAATCGAGGCAACGCCAACGGTGACCCGGATGACAAGATAAACGTATCAGACGTGACGTACCTTATTGCCTATCTGTTCGGGACGCCGACCGGCCCGGTGCCGCCCTGTCCCGCCGAAGGCAATGTCAACGGCGACCCGGACGACAAGGTAAACGTGTCCGACGTTTCCTATCTCACGTCTTACCTTTTTGGGGACGGCAGTGTGCCGCCGCCGCCGCTGTGTCCGTAGCTGTAGTGTTATAGGAACGAAGTATTCTCGACCAGAAGAAACGACTCCGCGCCTGTCAGCAGTGTTGAGAGAACGGTAAATCCGCGATGAAGGAGGGAACATGATGAGTCAGTTCTTTCACCTGACTGCCAGACCAAGAGTCGCCTTGATCTTGATAGTCGCTCTGTTGGCGGCTGCCCTTGTTCAGGCCGAAAATTTATCCGTCACGATCAACGCCGGTGATTATCGCTTTGTCGATGTTGGTGACGGACAACAGAAGATTGCCATGGAGGGCTTCACAAATATGCTGGAGCCCGGCAAACCGGCCTTGCCGGCCAGGGTGGTGATGGTGGCCCTGCCGCCGGGAGCACTCGTGGTTTCCGTGACCGCCACAGGTGTCGGTTCGGTGGAACTTTCGGGAGCGTACAATCTGGCCCCGGCGCCGCCGGCGCTGCCGAATGTCGACGACCCCGACCTGGTCCGGCGGAGCTACCGGACGTGGCAGGAGAATCACGATGCGGTCTATTCGTCTGACGAGGCCTATCCCGGAACAGCCGGCGAGTATCTGGGGGACGGCGCCCTGCGCAAGTACGCTTTCGCCAGGGTAGCTTATTTCCCTTTTTCATACCATCCTCAGACAGGCCGACTGGTGTTCACTCCGGCCGTAAACATCTCCATCGATTACCGTACAGCCGTTCTTGACGACCAGCGGGCGGCAACGCTTTTGTCCGATGGCGCGGCCGATGAGCGAGCGTCGCGGCTGTTCGTCAATTACACTGAGGCCGCCGACTGGTACCGACCGGTAGCCGCACGGCAGTCGCCTGAACAGACGCACGATTATGTCATTGTCACCACCGATGCGTTAGTGGCGGCGACAAGCGCTCTGGCCACGTGGAAACAGAGCCTGGGGTTTGACGTCAACACGGTAACGGTTTCATGGATTCAGAGCAATTACACCGGCACTGACCTTCAACAGCAGATCCGGAATTTCCTGATCGACAAGTATCTTGAATGGGGAATCGAGTATGTCCTTCTGGTTGGCAATATCGATGTCATTCCAATGCGTCATTGCTTCCCGAATGCGACCAACCATTCGACGGGCTCCAATGAAAACCCGCCCACGGACTACTACTATGCCGACCTGACGGGAAACTGGGATTCGGACGGTGACGGATTCTACGGCGAGTACGGCGAGGATGCGGTGGACTTTGTGCCCGAAGTCATCGTGGGGCGAATTCCGTACAGTGATGCCACCTCGGTGGCCTCCATTTGCGGTAAACTTGTGGCCTTCGAGGCTGATACGTCTCCATGGAAAGACAACGCTCTGCTCCTGGCAGCCATGAGCAACTACGCCAACGAGGACTATATGGGATGGAGTCGAACTGACGGTGCGGAGTTGATGCTGGAAATGATTTCGAACGTTCTGCCCGGGTGGAGCTACACCACCATGTATGAGAAGGCCGGCCTCAATTCCTGCCCGTACGCCTGTGACCTGCCCCTGACCTACTCCAACGTTAAACTCAACTGGATGGCCAACGACTATGGCATCGTTAACTGGTGGGCCCATGGCGGCCAGTATGACGCCTGGAGGAAGTGGTGGGCTTACGACGACGGTGACGGCACGCCGGAAGCCGGCGAGATGTCCTGGGAGAGTTTCTGTGCGACTTCCGACGTCGGCCTGCTCGATAACGACCACCCGTCGATAGTCTTCTCGTGTTCGTGCAACAACGGCTGGCCGGAAGTCAACAACCTGGCCAGAAGCCTTCTGCTTAGCGGTTCGGCCGGTATTGTTGCCTCCACCAGAATATCCTGGTACACCATCGGCTGGGACTACTGGCATGGTGGCAACGCCTCTATCGACTACGACTTCTTCCGCTACCTGATCACCGACGAGGAAAACATGGGGCAGGCTCTCTTTGATTCCAAGCTTTACTACCTCAGTAATTACTTCTGGTGGGAGTGGCAGAGCCAGGCCAATATGTTTGACTTCTGTCTTTACGGTGATCCGGCCATGGTCTACAAAGGTGTGGTTGGCGGTTGCTGTACCGGTATCCGGGGTAACGTCAACAATGATCCGGATGATAAGGTAAATATATCGGATGTGGGTTACCTGCTCAGCTTTCTCTTTGGCACGCCCACCGGCCCCGGGCCGGTTTGCTGGGAGGAAGGCAACGCCAACGGTGACCCGGATGAAAAAGTGAATGTTTCGGATGTCGGTTACCTGCTGGCTTTTCTGTTCGGCACACCCACCGGACCGGAGCCGAAACCGTGCCCGTGATTTGATTGGGCAAGAAATTTGAGACTCTAACACAGCCCACCCTCAATCAGGGTGGGTTTCTTATTTTAAAGAACTTCTGTTCGGTTGACTGACAAGAATTGACAGCCCGCCCGATTCCTCTAAAAGGATAAACAATACCATTTTACTCTTGCCAACCTGGTCATTGATGACTATATTATGTTTGGCGAATCTCGCCCCCGGGCTCTCCGGCTCGCTTCATCGAGAATCAGCCTGTCGGGCAATTCGGGGCTAAAAGGTATCGAGTAACCTTGACGATTGCGGCTTCCGATGTCGCGACGGGCAGGCATGGGTCGATGCACCGAAGGTCGCAGAACCATAGGAGTGTTGCCATGTCCTACTCACTCAGGCTCTGTGCCGCAGCATTATGCTTGCTGGCCATTCTGGCCGGTCCGGCCCAGGCTGCGGCCGGAGGCGACGTCGCCAAAAAAACTTCCGCTAATGAATTCATTCTCCCCGATGGTCGGTTCGATCTTGAAGCGGCCAACCGGGCCGGGTTTGAAGGCTCTCTTGATCTGGATGGTCTTGAGGTCACGCTTGACCCGGCCACCGGTGCGCCCCGGCTCTATCCGCAGACGGCCGCGTCCGACCCCGGCGATGAGTACTGGCACGAACTGCAGGCCTCGTTTAA
>CBFCYQ010000253.1:0-4283 GCA_965602205.1 uncultured bacterium
AATGAACGGACATGGCGCGAAATGGGACTAAGACGTGTATAAATTATGGAACTTAACCAAGGTTCTTAAGCGAACATTACAGAACACCACAGGACGGTCGATATTATCATTACACTTATGGACGAGTCAAGACTGAAAACAGTAAAATCAGGCTGGAAGACAGCAGTTTTAATCACTGCCGTGTTTGTTGCAGCGACCGCTCCGGCCATTCGCGCTGAGGTTATACAGCGCCTCAATAACCCTCTGGCTGCAATTGAAACCGATTACAAGGCCGGCAAAGTGACCCTTGATGAAAAGGTTCTGCTGCAGATCAAGGCTATCAGCGACCCGGCAGGTCTGCCAGCACAATACCGGGTTTCAGACGCTGACAGCGGCGTCCGTGGTTATCGCGGCGCGACGATGGCTCTGCGGGAGATCGTCCTCGACTGGGACAAGCTGGCGCCATCCACGCAACTGGCTTTCAGTCAGGCCATGATTAGACAGACGACGGCCTATGAATACGATTCCCCGGGAGGGTTTTTTAAGCTGCACTATGACTTGACCGGGGACGCGGCGGTGCCGGCGGCCGACGACGACCTCAGCGGCATTCCCGATTTTGTGGAGAAATGTGCCGCTTACTGCGACACCTCATATGACGAGCACCAGCGGTTGGGGTATTTTGCACCCCCTGGTGATGCCGGGCAAGGCGGCGACAACAAGTATGACATTTATTTCGACGATTTTGATTACTATGGAATGACTGTGCCGGAGGCACCCGGGCCGGAGCCCTGGGATGATTACGTCAGCTACATCGTCCTGCATCACAGCTTTCAGGGTTTTCCGCCGAATGACGACCCTGAGGGCGAGTGGCAGGGGGCAGCCAAAGCTACGGCCGCTCATGAATTCCACCACGCCACCCAGTGGACCTACGACATCGGCGAGGGAAGCTGGTACGAGGAGCTGGATGCCGTCCACATGGAGGATATTATTTATCCCCACGTTAATGATAACTACAACTACATGGCTGATTTCTTCTACGCTCCGGAGAAATCTCTGATGGAAAACTCCTTCCACTATTACTCGTGCTTCGTCTGGGGGATGTACCTCACGCAGAGATTCGACACATCGTTGATGGTGTCGGTGTGGGAAGGCGCCAGGTACAGCCCCACCGTCTATGACGCTCTTTCCGACACGCTGGCGGGCCGTTACGGCTGGACCCAGGACTCCGCCTTTGCCGAATTCACATCGTGGAATTACGTCACCGGCGGGCGTGATGACGGGTTGCATTACGATGACGGTGATGACTACATGCAGATTTCTATCGGTCGCAGCCACAGCTTCTTCCCGGTGCCGGTGCAGAACTCACCCAAAAGTCCGGCCGGCTATGGCTCCTGTTACGTGCAATTCATCCCCGGTACCGCCACCGGTATGTGGCGTTTCGTTTTCGATGGTGCCGATTCCAGACAGTGGAGCGCCTATCTCATCAAGTCGACCAGCGTCGACGCTCATGAGTTCGTCAAGATAGAGTTGGATCCGATGACATACCAGGGCAGTGTCGTAGTCGAGGATATCGGCGCTTACTATCGACTTACTCTGGTGGGCGCCAACCTGAGCGAATTCTCCAGCGGCGCCAACTTCTCGTACGCGGTAGAGTATGTGCCGATATACTCGGTCGAGGTGGCACCGGCCAGTGACACGGCCCTTTATTCAGGCGGTTCCCGCCCCTTTGAGTTTGTCGTGACTAACACCTCCACTGACAATGACATCTTTGACATTAGTTTCAGTGACAATCTGGGCTGGGTGACTCCGGATGCGATCAGCAAGTCGCTGCTGGCGGGTCAGGATACCACTATCACGGTGGAGGCGACGGCGCCCCTGACCACGCCGCTGGGTACCACCTGCGAGTTGTATGTCTCGGCCAGGTCCTGGGGCGAGTCGGCCGTGTTTGACTCAATAAGCCGCGTCGCCGAGGTCGTCCTGCAGAATGGCGATGCCAACTTCTCCGGCAAGATAAACGTCAGCGATGTGACCTATCTAACGACCTTTCTTTTCGGTGGCGGCCCCGAGCCCATACCCGTGTTTTTGGCGGGTGATTTCAACTGCTCGTCCACGGTAAATATCTCAGATATCGCCAGAATGATTGATTACCTGTTCGGCGACGGCACGCCACCGCCCTGCAATCCGTATTGATTTTTCTTTGGTTTTTTAGTTGACACTAATTTCAGGCTCTGGTATACATAATCAAAACCTACACCCTTATTTCGAAATAACATGGATGTTATCCGAAATTCTTGAGGGGGGAATATGGAAAACGGTTTTAAACCGAAGATTCTCATTTGCACGGAGTGCGGTGAGGAATTTGTCTTTACTTCAGCGGCGCAGCAGTACTTTGTAGATCGTGGGTACAACGAAGAGCCCAAACGGTGCAAGACCTGCCATACAAGGTACAAAAAATCTCAGCGGGATCAGCGCCATCAGCAGGAACCAGTTCCGACGGGGTACAATCTGTCTGACTGATTCTCGGATCGAGACACCGGCGTTAAAGGCCGGGGTAGGAATGAGTGGTAGAGTTACCTGTCGTTAAACTACGAATCCTTTGAAAGTCGTACCTAACGAAGCAGCATCATCTTTTTTACCTGTCTCTTGCCACCCGCTGTAACCGAGTAGTAGTAGACCCCGGAGGCGACATCCCTGCCGGCCTGGTCACAACCGGCCCAGGCGACCCTGGTCAAGCCCGGCTCTTTGGCGCCGTTTATAAGTACGGCCACCAATCGGCCCAGCGTGTTAAAAACCTCCAGGCGAACCTCAGCAGCGTTCTCAAGGGAAAATTCGATTATGGTTATCGGGTTGAAAGGATTGGGGTAGTTCTGATTCAAGGTGACCGTGGAAGGCAGGTCGTCCCCGAGCCCTGTGCTGATAGCCGACGGATCCACAATCAGGTCGGCGTACATCGTGAGGCCCGATGCCGAGATATCTCTAACGGCGACTCCCGTGCGGGTACCGCTATACGCGCTTGACGACGGGCGCGAATGTGCGGTAAAAGCGTCGTTAGCTGTTGTTCCGGGGAAACAATCACCGGCGTCGCCGCAGTCCAGGTTTCTCTCCATTTCATAAAGGCCGTCCGCCTGTTCCAACGCCACCGCGTAATGATTCGATCCGGCGGCTTCCGGCCACCATTCGTGCTGGTTATCAGAATAACTCTCGTCAATGTGCCATATCAGGAGACCGCTGCCCGGAAGATAAGTGTCAAAACCGATCTGTTGACGGTTTTCCACGAGGAAGTACTGATTACCCGTTACCGATGTCGGTAGATGGAAGACTGTCCCTCCCGTCTCCACATTCTCCACGGCCGCTTCGTACCGACTGGCGGTAATCTCATCGGGCACGACAAAACCCATGGCTGCCCGGCTCCAGGCGCAGGGGTGAGCCGGAGATTCGCCCATTCCCGAAGGTCCGTTCCAGCTCCCGTAAGACATTATCCCCCATTGGCCGATCCCCCGAGAGGAGTAGTCGGTGTCGTACAGGTCCGGCAGACCGAATACATGGCCCAGTTCATGAGAGTAGATGCCGATGGTCATGTCGCCCGGCTCCGCCCAGTATTCCGGCTGGATCGTATACGTGGAGATGTATACATTGTCTCTCTGTTGGGGAGCTATGGCGTACTTGTGAGACCAGATGTCATCGTCGCTGCCGCTGAATTCCGCCCCGGGGCCACTATGCACCACCATCAGGTTGTCAACAAAGCCGTCCCCGTCGTTGTCGTACTGCGCGAAATCGACGGCCGCGTCAATGATATCAACGATGTCTTCGACCAGCTTTTGTGCATTACGCGGGTAATCACCGGTTCCGTTCTTGCCGTCAACGTAATAAGCGTAGGTGGAGGGAGCGGTGACCCAGCCGACGGACGACGGCAGATGGACCGTAACCAAATCGACCTGTCCATAAGAAATCTCGTCGTAGTAACTACTGACGGTTGCCCCACTCGCGCCAAAAATCAGCGAGTCGAAAAAGGGTTCGGCGACAGAAGCCGGATGATCGCTGAATTCCACTAGCACGGCCAGTAGTCTCAGCTCTCCCGTAAGGGCCGCAGCCTGGGCAAGCGATTCGTGACCGGCGTCCTTCACGAAAGGGTTATAACCCTGATTCACACCCTTCGCCCTCAGCTCGTCCAGATGGCTCAGGTAATAACCGCGGGAGGTCTTCTCGACAGCCGACGCCGAGGGCAGGCCGGGATGAGGCGGAGCAGCAACGCTGTATCCCGCCAGCATAATCACCAGCACTGCCGGCCACGTCAGTCGTGGCTT